>JBIJCH010000006.1:0-18815 GCA_044344815.1 Flavobacteriales bacterium
GGCACCATGGCGTCGAACACCTCGGGGTCGAGGGGCGTGGTGGCGGCGTTGTCGAGGTAGATCTTGCTCATGGGGTCCAGTTGTTCGTTGTTCGTTGTTCGTCGGGAACGTGGTCCTCGGGAACATCGACGACGGAACTGGCCTCAAAGATCGGCGATCAAGGGACAGTCTGGTGCAGGTGAAGCGGGTACGTGGACTTCATCCCTCCCGTAGGATGCCAAGGGTTCCTCGACAGCTGAATACCGGCCACCCGATAGGTCGACGAGGTACTTGATATAGCCGTTGATCAGCATGATGGCCCGTTCGGACAGGTCGAGTAGTTCCTTCAGGTCCTCCTCCGACAGGATGCCATCATCATAGGCCGTGATCAGATGGTCCTGGGTCTCGTAAAGCGAGCCCCGTGCTATCCTGCAGAAACGGACGTTGTCCCGTTCATAGAAGCGGCCGTAGCCTTCAGCGATATTGGCGGTGACGCTCCTGGTTGACCGGATGATCTGGTCGCATAGTCGGAACTTCTCATCCGCTGGCCAGGTGCGAGTGACCGACCGGACCTTGTTCCTTAGTTCTCGGGCGACCTGCCATGCCTTTAGGTCCCGGAAGTGGGTGATCTTCGCCATTGGTTCGTGGACAACGAACCGAAGCTACCCAACTCGGAGCGCATCCACACGTGCATCACGAGTGCCTGAGAGCGCACCACGATGCACGAACAACGATGCACGAACAACGCGGCGAAGCTTCAAGCCTTTACGGCCGATGCTAACTCCCCCAGCTCGCTCAGGATCCTGTGCGCCAGCGCATCCGCCTGCTCCATGCTGGGCGCCTCGGCGTAGACGCGGATGATGGGCTCGGTGTTGCTGCGGCGCAGGTGCACCCAGGTGTTGCCGAACTCGATCCGCAGGCCGTCCACCGTGCTGTGCGGCTGGGCTGCGTGGCGAGCCTGCATGGCGTCCACGATGCCCTGAACATCCATTCCCGGCTTCAATTCGATCTTGTTCTTGCTGATGAAGTAGTCGGGGTAGCTGCGGCGCAGCTCCAGGCAGGTGCCCCCGCGCTTGGCCAGCAGCGTGAGGAAAAGGGCGATCCCGGCCAGGGCATCACGGCCGTAGTGCAGTTCGCTGAGGATCACGCCGCCGTTGCCTTCGCCACCGATGGGCGCGTTCACCTTCCGCATCAGTTCCACCACGTTCACCTCGCCCACCGCGCTGGCGTGGCGCTTGCGGCCGTGGCGCTCGGCGATATCGTTGAGGGCGCGCGTGCTGCTGAGGTTGCTCACGGTGTCGCCCGGGCGGCTGGCGAGCACATGGTCCGCGCAGGCCACCAGGGTGTATTCCTCGCCGAAGAGGCTGCCGTCCTCGCAGACCAGCGCCAGGCGGTCCACGTCGGGGTCCACGCTGATGCCAAGGTGGGCCTTCTGCTTCACCACTTCGGCGCAGAGGTCGGTGAGGTGCTCGGGCAGCGGCTCGGGGTTGTGGGGGAAGTGGCCGGTGGGTTCACAGTACAGCTTCACCACCTCCACGCCCAGGGCCTCCAGCAGCTGCGGCACGGCCACGCCGCCCACGCTGTTCACGGCGTCCACCACCACCTTGAACCCGGCAGCCTTGATCGCCTTGGCGTCCACGAGGTCGAGCTTCAGGATGGCGTCGATGTGCTTCTTCGTCCAGCTGTCATCGGTGCGCACCGAGCCCAGGTGGTCCACCTCGGCGAAGCGGTAGGCGTCGTTCTCCGCCAGGCGCAGCACCTCGCCCCCATCGGCCGCGCTGATGAACTCGCCCTTGGCGTTGAGCAGCTTCAGGGCGTTCCACTGCTTGGGGTTGTGGCTGGCGGTGAGGATGATGCCGGCATCGGCGCCTTCACCGGGCACGGCCATCTCCACCGTGGGCGTGGTGGCCAGCCCCAGGTCGATCACCTCGAAGCCGAGGCCCACGAGCGTGCCCCGCACCAGGTCGGCCACCATGGGACCACTGAGGCGGGCGTCGCGGCCCAGGATGAGCTTGGGGCTTGCCTTCCCGGAGCGCTGTTTGATGAGCGTGCCGAAGGCGGCGGTATAGCGGACCACGTCGAGGGGCGAAAGGCCTTCGCCGGGCGCACCGCCGATGGTGCCGCGGATACCGGAGATGGAGCGGATGAGGGTCATGGCGATCAGGCGATCAGTCGATCAGATGATCAGAGGATGGACTGACCATGCCGGCTGAGCGGGGCAAAGGTGGGGACACCGGCGGGTGATGTGCAGGATCGCGCCCCGGGTCATCAACCAAGGGCTGTGGGTGCGGTTGTTACCGGTCGACCCGCGGGGTCGACGCTACCGGCGGCCGGGATCCCTCCGCGGGCTGTGCATAACACATTTTACCCCCTGTTGCCCCCCTGCCCCGATCCCTAAATTTGAGGGAACTTTGCCCCGCATGAACGAAGGGAGCCAACCACTGCCCGACCGCGACGATCAGCGCGCCTGTGTCCAGCGGTATGAGGCCATGATGAGCCGGAACGACAAGCAGTTCTTCGACGTCGAGGAGTTCGAGCTCATCATCGACCACTACCTGGAGGCCAACGAGGTGAAACGGGCACGCGAGGTGCTCGACTTCGCCAAGCAGCTGCACCCCGGTTCGGTGGACCTCCAGTTCTGCGAGGCCCAGGTGCTGATGAGCAGCGGCAAGCTGAACAAGGCCCTGGAGGTGCTTGACGCCATCGAGAAGCTGGAGTCCTTCAACGAGGAGATCCACCTGCACAAGGCGGGCATCTACAGCCAGCTGCGGAACTACCGCCGGGCGGTGGAGCATTACCGGCGCGCGCTGGAGCTGGCCGATGAGGGGCTGGACGAGATCTACCTGGACCTGGCCTTCGAGCACGAGAACCTGGAGGAGTACGACGAGGCCATCGGCTGCCTGAAGAAGGCCGTGGAGCTGAACCCCGAGAACGAGGCCGTGCTGTACGAGCTGGCCTACTGCTACGACCTGGCCGGCGCCGTGGAGGCGAGCATCGGGTACTTCAAGGCCTTCACCGACCAGCACCCGTATGCGTTCGTGGCCTGGTACAACCTGGGCAATGCCTACGCGCAGATGGAGCGCTGGGAGGAGAGCCTGGAGGCGCTGGACCTGTGCCTGGCCATCGACGACCGGTTCAGCAGCGCCTATTTCAGCAAGGCGCGCACGCTGCTGCTGATGGGCCGTTACCAGGAGGCCATCGACTGCTACCAGGAGACCCTGGAGTTCGATGGTCCCCAGGCGGTCACCTTCAGCTACATCGGCGAGTGCTACGAGAAGATGGAGCGCTACGAGCAGGCGCTGATCCACTACGACCAGGCCCTGGCGCTCGACCCCAACTGGGTTGACGCCTGGATCGGCCGCGGGGTGGTGAAGGACGTGCAGAACCGCCTTCCGGAGGCCGTGGCCGACCTGGAGATGGCCACCCGCATCGCCCCGGAGAACCCCGATGCCTGGTACTACTACGCCAACGCGCTCGGCCGCAGCGAGAAGTACGACGAGGCCCTGGCGGCCTACGCCAAGTTGAACCTGATGGAGCCGCAGAGCCTGGAGGGCTGGATGGACCATGCCGACCTGCTGCTGCACGTGAAGGGCCCCGAGGCCGCGCTGAAGAAGTTCCGCGAGGGCGAGATGGTGCACAAGCTGAACCCGAAGTACAAGTACCGCCTGGCCAGCTACCTGCTGCGCGCCGGGCGCGAACAGCAGGCGTTGCTGGAGCTGGAGGAGGCCCTGATGGCCGACCACGCCGCCCACACCACCCTGCTGGAGCACTATCCAGAGGCCGCCAAGCTCCCACAAGTGCTTCATTTGTTGGAGCTTTACCGCCGATGAACTATTCCCTACCGCACATCCCGGCGCGTCCGGCGAAGCCCCGTGAGGACGGCCTGACGATGGTGATGGACAAGGGCTTCAGCCTTCGCCAGGCCGAGGACCTTGTGGACGCCAGCGGAGACCTGGTCGACCTGGTGAAACTGGGCTTCGGTAGCAGCTACGTGACCCCGCGCCTGAAGGAGAAGATCAAGGTGTACCAGCGGGCGGGCATGCGCGTGTACCTGGGCGGCACCCTGTTCGAGGCCTTCATCGCCCGCGGCATGTTCAAGGAGTACCGCCAGTTGCTCGATGAGCTCGGGCTCGACACCGCCGAGGTGAGCGATGGCTCCATCAACCTGGCGCACAAGGAGAAGTGCAAGTACATCGAGACCCTGGCCAAGGACCTCACCGTGCTGAGCGAGGTGGGCAGCAAGGAGAGCGGCATCCTCATCAGTCCGGCCAAGTGGGTGCGCATGATGCAGACCGAGCTGAACGCCGGCAGCTGGAAGGTGATCGCCGAGGCCCGCGAGAGCGGCACGGTGGGCATCTACCGCCCCAGCGGCCACGCCCACACCACGCTGGTGAACCGCATCCTGGCCAAGGTGCCCGCGGCCGACATCATGTGGGAGGCCCCCATCAAGAGCCAGCAGGTGTGGTTCATCAAGATGCTCGGCCCCAACGTGAACCTGGGCAACATCCCCGCCGAGGAGGTGATCCCGTTGGAGACTCTGCGCCTCGGCCTGCGTGGCGATACCTTCTTCCAGTACCTGCCCGAGGCCGTGGTGAAGAAGCTGAAGCAGGTGAGCGAGGAGTGAGCGCGCTGCGCGCTGCCCACTATCCCACTGTCCTACTGTCCCACTGTACCACTGTCCACTGTCCCTGTCATGAACGAGATCGACGCGCGCGAACTGAAGCGCATGAAGGATGCCGGTGAGGCCTTCCAGCTCATCGATGTGCGGGAACCCTACGAGGCCGAGCTGTGCTCCATCGGTGGCACCCTGATCCCCATGGGAGAGGTGGTGGACCGGGTGGCCGAGATCCGCAAGGACATCCCCGTGGTGGTGCATTGCCGCAGCGGGTCGCGCAGCGCCGCCGTGATCAACGCGCTCAGCAGCCGTTACGGCTTCGCCAACCTCGTGAACCTGAAGGGCGGGATCATGGGCTACGGCCGCGATGTGGATCCAAGCCTGCATTGCGGCTGACACCCTCAACACCCTTGGCCCCAACCCGTTGACCCATGGAGATCATCCAAGCGTTCTGGCACTTCATCACCCACCTGAACGACACGCTGCCCGCGTTCATCAACGAGCATGGGAACCTCGTGTACGCCCTGCTCTTCGCCATCATCTTCGTGGAGACCGGGCTTGTGGTGATGCCCTTCCTGCCTGGTGATTCGCTGCTCTTCGTGGCGGGCTCCCTGGCTGCCGGGGCGGCGCCCTCGCTGAACCTGGGCTACCTCTTCGTGCTGCTGTTCATCGCCGCAGTGCTTGGGGACAACATCAACTACTGGGTGGGCCGCTTCTTCGGTCCGCGCGTGGTGAAGTGGCGCACCTTCGGCCGCGACCTCGTGCAGCAGAAGCACCTGGACAAGACCCACGCCTACTTCGAGAAGTACGGGGTGAAGACCATCATCGTGGCGCGCTTCGTGCCCATCGTGCGCACCATCACGCCTTTCGTGGCGGGCATCGGTGCCATGGACTACCGCCGCAAGTTCCTGCCTTACGACATCGCAGGGGGTGCGCTGTGGATCGGCTCCATGCTGCTGGCCGGCTATGCCTTCGGCACCCACCCCTGGATCCAGAAGCACTTCGAGGCCGTGGTGGTGGCCATCGTGCTGTTGAGCGTGATGCCCATGCTCATCGAGCTCGCCCGCAACTACTTCGGCAATAAGGCGAAGGCCTGAACGTTGGAGCCGCCGTGGCACGCTACGGATTGATCGGGCGCTCGCTGGGCCATTCCTTCAGCCGGCTCTACTTCACGGAGAAGTTCGCCCGCGAGGGCCGCACCGGCGACCGTTACGACCTGTTCGAGCTGCCCGACATCGCTGCCTTCCCGGCGCTGCTGCGCGACACTCCCGGGCTCCGCGGCCTCAACGTCACGATCCCCTACAAGCGCGAGGTGATGCCGCTGCTCACCCGCCTCGACCCCGTGGCCGCCGCCGTGGGCGCGGTGAACACCATCGTGGTGCACGACGACGGCACCACCACCGGCCACAACACCGATGTGGAGGGCTTCCGCACCACGCTGGCGCCCTTCCTCGGCCGGCTGGCGAAGCGCGACAGCGACATCAAGCCAAGGGCCCTGGTGCTGGGCAGCGGCGGCGCCAGCCGGGCCGTGGCCTATGTGCTTCGCGAGGCGGGCATCCGCTTCCGCGTGGTGAGCCGCGACCGCGAGCGGGGCGACCTCACCTGGGACCTGCTGGACCGCACCGTGGTGGGCGTGTGCCCCCTGATCATCAACACCACGCCGCTGGGCATGCACCCCGACGTGGACAGCGCCCCGCCCCTTCCCTACGCCGCCATCGGCGCGGGGCATGTGCTCATCGACCTGGTGTACAACCCGGAGGAGACCGTTTTCCTGCAGCACGGCCGGGCACAGGGAGCGGCCACGGCCAACGGCCTGGCCATGCTGCACGCCCAGGCCGAGGCGGCCTGGCGCATCTGGCAGCAGGCGTGATCAGTGGTCGTTACCGGCGGGCGGCGGTGGCGGCTCCACCGGCGGCATCACCACGGGCGCGGACAGCGGATCGAGCTGCCGGGTGAAGGTGTGGCGCACGCGCTCGCTGAGGTGGAACACCGGCACCCAGATGGCCGCCGCGATGAACGCCCGCGTGATCTCCTTCGCCCCGTATGGCTCGCCGACGATGGCCTCGAAGTCGAGCGCCTCGTACACCCAGAAGTCGACGCACAGCCACACGAGCGTCCCGGCATACAGTACCTTCATGAGCAGCGGCACACTGGTGCGGCGCTGGAAGAAGAGCACCGCCACCACCACCGTGAAGGCCAGCTGCACGAAGCCGAAGAACTGCGAGCCGTGCATGTACAGGTCCACCAGCACCGGGTGCTCCGTGGCCACGTGATCGGTGAGGTCGCCTGCGTGGAAGAAGGCACCGTCGTCGGAGAACATGTCCCAGAGCAGGCGCAGCGGGCTGAGCGCGATGCCGATGGCGGGCAGGATGAGGAAGCTGCCGATGGCCTGCGGCTGCTTGCCGAGCGCGTCGGGATGCGGGAGCGGGTCCCAGCGGTGGAGCCTCATCGCCCCGAACAGGCTCACGCCCGCGCTGAACGCCAGGAAGATCCACTTGCCCCAGGCATCCCCCGTGCCGGCATCGTCCCCGTCGATCACCTGGCTGAACTCGTAGGCCAGCCCTTCGCCGATGCGGTCCTGGAGGTCCTGCAGGTCCCGCGCTTCCGAAGCCTCGACGGACCGCAGGGTGCTGCTGAACGTGTAGTCGATCACCACCTCGCGTTCGCCCGCGCGTTCGACGACACGGCGGTAGGCGATCCCATGGCCCTCGTGCTCCACCGTGCCGGGTTCCAGCGCCCATTCGGAAGGGAGGCGCAGCTCGATGCGGTGGTGCACGCGGAACGGCTCGCCGAGGCCGAAGGGCGCGGTGCGGTCGGCCGTACCGGGGCTGGCCTGGTGATCGCGCACCGTGTAGGCCTGGGCGGTGAAGAGCAGGCTGCGCCCATCGACCGTGGTGTCCCAGGCCTGGCGGATGCGGTAGTGCTCCACGGTGGTGATGCGGTTCGCCACCGGATCATCGCGCACCTGCAGGGGCTCCACCATGTCGCAAGGCCCGTAGATGCCGGCGTAGTAGTTCGTGTAGTTGCGCGACACCTCCTGGATGCTCTGCCCGGCGAGGTCGGCCCGGGTGCCGTCGGCCCTGCGCCCGCCGTAGGTGGTGGTGACCACCAGATCGCCGCCCCCGCCCAGCGTGTCGAGCACGATGCGTTCCACGACCTCCACGATGCCGGTGTCGTTCACCTGCAGGCGGGTGAGGCCGGAGAAGCCCTCGGCCACCACCAGCGCCAGCCCGTAATCGGGGGTGTAGCGGTCGCGGCCCCGGCCGTGGTTGTGGGTGTAGGTGGGGTCGACCCATAGGGTGTCACTTCCGTGCTCGACCACCGTGATGCAATGGTCGAACAACCCGGGCCGGGGCAGGTGCCCGGCGAGGTTGGGGCCGGTGCGTGTGTTCACCAGGGCCGGCCATGCCTTGATGCCGGCGGCCTGCAGCATGGTGGCCAGCAGCAGCGACTTGTCCTTGCAGTCGCCGAAGCGCTGGTCGAACACCTTCATGGGCGGGTGGGGCCGGTAGGCGCTGATGCCGTCCTCGAGGCCGAGGTAGCGCAGCTCGCGCTGCACCAGGTGCACGGCGCTGTCGATGCGCGCCGCCTCATCGGGCAGCGCGCGGATGGCGGCCACCCGGTCGGCCAGGGCACCGCGCACCGCGCGGTCCACGTTGAACTGCCGCAGGGCCCAGGCCCGCAGGTCCTCGAACGTGGGGAACTCCGAGACCTCGAGCGTGGGGTACGGCTCGAACCAGGCCGGGGCCCCGTCATCCACGTGCAGGCACGGCACCGGACCGAGGTCCCAGACGGTCTCGGTGCCCAGGGCGGTGGTGCGCACCTCGGGCTCGTCGGTGAAGGCCGCGCGCTTGAACACGGGCTGCCGGCCCGCCGGCACCACGAACCGCGTGTGCAGCCGCGCCACCGGCGCCGAATAGGCCATGTAGAGCGACCGGTGGAAGCGTCCCTCGTCGGCCGGGTTCCAGCCGGTGAGGGTGACGGCGTGGTCGATGATGTCGCCCACGCGCACGTCCTTCAGGTCCACCACCACCGAGAGCGAACCGTCGTAGAGGTAGGAGCTCATGTCCTCCTCGCGGTGCAGCACCCTGAACTGGCCGGGATCCATGCGGTCGATCACCTGGCCGCCACGCACGATGCGCAGGTGGTGGATGGTGATGGTCTGGTACGAAGGGTCGAAGTCGAGCTCGATGCGCGAGCCGTTCTGCACGCCTTCCGCCGAGGTGAGCCGGGTGGACCGGCGCCAGTAGACCTCCTGGGTGGCGAGGTTGAACTGGCGGTCGAGCAGCAGCACCTCCTCACCGCCCTGCAGGCACGCGGTGTCGGCCACGCGGGCGCCGTTCATGGGCAGTTCCTTCACCCAGGTGGCGGGCGGGCCGGTGCGGTAGTGCGGCGAGCCGGCCCGGAGGATGCCGGTGTGCAGCACCAGCAGGACGAGCAGGAGCCCGCGGAAAAGAGGACCGTGCATGCGGTGAAAATAGGCGGACGGGGCATTGCGCCCGCCCTTCCGCCCCCTTTACCGGGACCAGGCCCGCACCACCATCACGCCGAGGCCGATGAGGAACAGGAACACGCTGATGCGGTTGATGCCGTGCATGAAGCGCAGGCTCAGGTTCGGGTCCGGCTCCTTGAACAGCGTGAGCGGGTTCAGGTAATAGGCGACGCGCTTCCAGAACATGGTGTGAAGGTAACGCACGCGCATGCACCGGTGTTCGGCCATACGGATCGGAGGCGGGATGCCGTTCTTTGGGCCGTGCTGCGCTCCCTGCTCCTGCTCTGGACGCTCGCTTCCGCCTCTTCGCTGCTGATGGCGCAGAGCCTGAGCCTGCCCGGCATGGTGCAGGTGGACGACAGCACCTTCATCGACGTGAAGGAGGTGTCGGTGGCCGACTGGATCGCGACCGGCTTCGGAATGGAGACCAGGCGACCGGTGGACGAGGTGCTGAAGCAATTGCCCTACCGCCACTTCTTCCCGGGGCCCACGTTCCCTCGCCGGTACGGCAACGTGAAGGAGGTGAGCACGCGGTGGAGCCGGCTCAGGCTGAAGATCGATGCGGACAGCCTGCGCACGCGCGACCAGCGCTACCGGGCGGAAGCCCTGCTGAGCTACCCCATCGTGGGCATCACCCATTACCAGGCGTGGTGTTACTGCAATGCGCAGAACGAACACTACCAGGATGAACGGGAGCTCGAGCTGGATCCGGAGGAACCGGGAACGGGGCCGGAGGTGATCTTCGACCTGCCCGATCCGGAACTGCTCGACCGGCTCCTGAGCCCGCGCGACAGCACCAACGGGAAGTGCGCGCTGTTCAACTACGCCTGCGAACCCTGCCAGAGCCGGCCCAGGGGCCGCGACGCCTTCATCCATCCCGGCCGCGAGATCACACCGGTGCATGGTTACGGTCCGGACCGGCGGGGCCTCTACAACCTGCGGGGCAACGCGGCCGAGATGACCTCGGAGCCCGGCGTGGCCAAGGGCGGCTCCTATGCCCATCCGGCGAAGGCCGCGCTGCCGGGTAACGAGCAGCGGTACGATGCCCCTCAGCCCTGGCTCGGCTTCCGCTGCATCGCGCGCGTGAGGCCCCGTTGAGCGGTAGCTTTGCGGGCTTCGCCCCCGACATGCCCTTCCAGCTCAGCTCCGAGTTCACCCCCACCGGCGACCAGCCCGAGGCCATCCGGCAGCTGGTGGAAGGCGTGCAGGAGGGCAGCCCGTTCCAGACACTGCTGGGGGTGACGGGCTCGGGCAAGACCTTCACCGTGGCCAACGTGATCGCGCAGCTAGACCGGCCGGCGCTGATCCTGAGCCACAACAAGACGCTCGCGGCGCAGCTCTACGGCGAGTTCAAGCACTTCTTCCCGAACGACCGGGTGGAGTACTTCGTGAGCTACTACGACTACTACCAGCCCGAGGCCTACCTGCCGGTGACGAACACATACATCGAGAAGGACCTCAGCATCAACCAGGAGATCGAGAAGCTGCGGCTGAGCACCACCAGCGCGCTGCTGAGCGGGCGGCGCAACGTGATCGTGGTGGCCAGCGTGAGCTGCATCTACGGCATCGGGAACCCCTCGGAGTTCCACCGCAGCGTGGTGCATGTGCGCAAGGGCCAGAAGGTCAGCCGCAACAAGCTGCTGCACGACCTGGTGAGCGGGTTGTACAGCAGGAAGGACGCCGACCCGGCGCGCGGGCAGTTCCGTGTGCGCGGCGACGTGGTGGAGGTGTACCTCGCCTACGCCGACGAGGGCATCCGCCTGCATTTCTGGGGCGACGAGATCGAGAAGCTCGAGCGCTTCGACATCGTGAACAACAAGACCCTGGAGTCGGTGGACCACATCGCCATCTACCCGGCGAACATCTTCGTGACCAGCCGCGACACCATGACCGGCGCGATCCATGCGATCCAGGAGGACATGGTGAAACAGGTCGAGTTCTTCAAGCAGATCGGCAAGCACCTCGAGGCGAAGCGCCTGGAGGAGCGTACGCTGTACGACCTGGAGATGATGCGCGAGCTCGGCTACTGCAGCGGCATCGAGAACTACAGCCGCTACTTCGACCAGCGCCAGACCGGGCAGCGCCCCTTCTGCCTGATCGACTACTTCCCCGAGGACTACCTGCTGGTGATCGACGAGAGCCACGTGACGGTGAGCCAGGTGCAGGCCATGTACGGCGGGGACCGTTCGCGGAAGAAGAACCTGGTGGAGTACGGCTTCAGGCTGCCCAGCGCGATGGACAACCGCCCCTTGAAGTTCGAGGAGTTCGAGGGGATGATGGGCCAGACGATCTTCGTGAGCGCCACCCCGGCCGACTACGAGCTGCAGAAGAGCGAGGGCGTGGTGGTGGAGCAGGTGGTGCGCCCCACCGGCCTGCTCGATCCGCCGATCGAGGTGCGGCCCAGCAAGGACCAGATCGACGACCTGCTGTACGAGATCCGGCAGCGGTCGGCGAAGGAGGAGCGCGTGCTGGTGACCACGCTCACCAAGCGCATGGCCGAGGAGCTGAGCGAGTTCCTGGGGAAGAACGGCGTGAAGTGCAAGTACATCCACAGCGAGGTGGAGACCCTGGACCGCATCGAGATCCTGCGCCAGCTCCGCCTTGGCCTGTTCGACGTGCTGGTGGGCGTGAACCTGCTGCGCGAAGGCCTGGACCTGCCGGAGGTGAGCCTGGTGGCGGTGATCGACGCGGACAAGGAGGGCTTCCTGCGCAGCAACCGCAGCCTCACGCAGACAGCGGGCCGCGCGGCGCGCAACGTGAACGGCCGCGTGATCTTCTACGCCGACACCATCACCGAGAGCATGCAGCGCACCATCGAGGAGACCGAGCGGCGCCGCGCCAAGCAGATCGCCTACAACGAGGCCCACGGCATCGTGCCCACCCAGATCAAGCGCGACCGGGCCGACGTGCTGCGGCAGACCGCCGTGGTGGAGATGAGCGGCCGCGTGACGCCCAAGGCCTACGTGGAGCCCGAAGAGTTCAGCCTGGCCGCCGATCCCGTGGCCACGCACATGAGCCTCGACCAGCTGGAGAAGAACGCCGGCATCCTCGAGGAGCAGATGCGGAAGGCCGCCAAGGAGCTCGACTTCATCGCCGCGGCCCAGCTACGCGACGAGCTCTTCGCCATGCGCAAGCTGATCGACGCCCGGCGAGTATCCAAGGAAGCCTGAGCGAAGACGCGGGACCCTCTCCGGCCCGTCCTAATTTTGTGGAACGGATCCTCCGGCGAACCTTTCGTCCCGGCGGAACGTCTACACCGCACCGAACCTGTTCGCATCCATGCTCCTGCGTCGATCCCTGCCCTTCCTGTTCATGGTCACCCTGACGGCCCCCGTGCACGCCCAGATCGCGTTCGGCGGCCAGCCGTACGGCGCCAAAGCGGAGAAGAACGGGCTTCCCGATGCGCCCGTGGTGACCATGCCTGCGGTGGACGTGGTGGCCCTGCGGGCCGAGGATGCGCAGCGTGACGCGCTCAACATCCCCGGTCCGTTCCGCTTCGGCGCCCCCTTCCCCGTTGACCTTGGGCTGCACAACAGCGGGGTGTGGGCGGAGATGCCCAACGGCGACCGCGTATGGCGGCTCACGGTGGCCTGCCCCGGCGCCCTGAACACCACCCTGATCTTCAGCACCTACGTGATCCCCGAGGGGGCGCGGCTTTACGTGACCGACAAGTTCGGCACCGTGGCGGGCGCCTTCACCGCGGCGAGCAACCCGGGCCATACCGAACTGGGCGTGTTCCCGCAGCGCGGCGACCGGCTCACCATCGAGTACATCGAGCCCGCATCCGTGGCCGGTGCAGGCGACCTGCGGCTTGGGCAGGTGACCCATGGCTACCGCGACATCCTCGGTGATGGCACCAAGGGCTTGAACGACAGCGGTCCGTGCAACATCAATGTGATCTGCCCCGAGGGCGACGACTGGCGCGACCAGATCCGCTCCGTGGCCATGATCGTGGTGGGCGGCAGCGGTGCCTGCACCGGGCAGCTGATCAACAACTGCGCTCAGGACGGCACGCCCTACTTCCTCACGGCCAACCACTGCCTCGGAGGCAGCGTGGCCTCCTGGTCGTTCCGCTTCAACTGGGACAGCCCCACCTGCACACCCACCACCAACGGCCCCACGAACCAGACCGTGAGCGGTGCCACGCTCCGTGCCAACAGCGCGGGCAGCGACATGGCCCTGCTGGAGCTGAGCAGCGCTCCGCCCGCCAGCTACAACGTGTACTACAGCGGATGGGACGCCACCGGTGACCAGCCCACGGCCCAGACGGCCATCCACCACCCCAGCGGCGACATCAAGAAGATCAGCCACGAGGAGGACGATGCCGACCAGCAGAATTGGGGCTTCCCTTCGGCCCAGTGCTGGCACATCCCCAGCTGGGACAGCGGCACCACCGAGCCCGGCAGCAGCGGCAGCGGCCTGTGGGACCAGAACGGCCGCCTGATCGGCCAGCTGTTCGGTGGTTCGGCCAACTGCAGCTTCAACTTCGACGACTACTACGGTCGCTTCGATGTGAGCTACCCATTGCTCACCCAATGGCTCGGCAGCTCCTGCGGCACCGTGCTCGACGGCTGGGACCCCAACGGTACCAGCCAGCAGGCCTATGACGCCGGCATCACCTCCATCAGCCAGGTGCCCGACAACGTGTGCAACAGCACCACGGTGCAGCCCCAGGTCACCATCCGCAACTACGGCAGCAACGCGTTCAACAGCGTCACGGTGAACTATGAGCTGAACGGGGGCGCACCGGTCTCGGTGCCCTTCACCGGCACCGTGGCGCCCGGCCAGACGGCCAACTTCCAGCTGCCCGTGATCAACGTGGGCAACGGACCGAACACGCTGCTCGTATATACCTCCGACCCCGATGGTCAGACCGATGGCAACGCGGCCAACGACGACCGCCAGGCGAGCTTCAACGTGAGCAACCCCGGCACCGTGATCACCGTGCAGGTGCAGCTGGACGAGTACGGCAGCGAGACCACTTGGGAGCTGGCCCCGCAGGGCGGGGGAGCCGTGATCGAACAGGGAGGCCCCTACAGCGACAACCAGGAAGGCACCATCATCAGCAGCGATGTGTGCCTGACCAACGGGTGCTACACGCTCATCATCGATGATGCGTACGGCGATGGCATCTGTTGCGGCTACGGCCAGGGCGATTACTGGGTGCTGGGCGCCAACGGCGACACGCTGGCCAATGGCGACGGCGACTTCGGTGACAGTGGCAACATCACCTTCTGCCTGGAGAGCGTGGGCATCGACGACGTGGATGCCGGCGTGGGCATGCGCATCGTACCGAACCCCGGCAACGGCGCCTTCGAGCTGGTGTTCGACCGGCCCACCGGAGGCCTGCTGGTGATCGACGTGCGCGATGCCCTGGGCCGCCTGGTGGCGCAGCGCACCGTGAACGCGGGTGCTGCCCGCCATGCCCTCGACCTCGCCGTGCTGGCCGATGGCGCCTACACCGTGACGGCCACCGCCGGAGCCGGCCGCAGCGTGCAGCGCCTGTTGATCCAGCGCTGAGGAACGACCGGGGAAGGGCGCACCCCGTCCCCGTGCGAAGCCGTCAGTACTTGAGCAGGTAGTACGCGAGCTTCACGTACTCGTTGTTCACCATCATCAGTCCGTCCTCGCTGCGCCACCACGCGGCATCGTCGAACTCGCCGTTGCGGGCGCCGTGCAGCACCACGGTGATGCCCTCCTCCCGGGCCCGTTCGCGGAACACGTACCGGATTCGGCGCAGGTGGAAGCGGCTGGAGATGATCATGATGGTATCGTACCCGTTGGCCCGGGCCTCGGCGAGGATGAAGTTCGATTCCTCCCAGGTGCTGGTGCCCACGTTCACGGCCCTGGCCAGGCTGTCGGGCAGGCCGTGGCGCACCGCCACATCGCGCGTCTGCTGCGCTTCGGTGCGTTCGATGCCCTCCACCCGCAACGGGCCGGGCACGGGTTCACCCGAGAAGGTGAAGCGCCGACCCCAGCCGGCCTGGTACACGCGGGCGGCCTCCTCGCCCCTGTTCTCCGCGGAACCGCCGAGCACATACACCGCGTCCACCCGGCAGGGCGGGTCCTCCGCGACGAGGAAGGCGCCCAACCCGCGGAGCAGCGGTCGCCGCAGCAGCCACACCAGCACCGCCAGGGCGAGCACCACGGCGAGCAGGCGCACCAGGCGCGACCGCAGCACGGCCTTCGCCGCATCCACCACCGCCGATCGGATGCGCGTCATCGCCACGGCTCAATAGGCCCCGTTGCGGCGCCGCAGCGCCCATTCGAGCACGAGGAGCCCGAGCAGGATGAAGAACAGGGCCTTCAGGTTGATGAGATCGTTGAAGCTGGCGTGCGCGTAGCTCCGCGCCACCAGCTCCTTGCGCACCGTGAGCGAATCGGCTAGCAGGCCCAGGTCGCCGGGTCCCACGGCCAGGCCGTTGGTGCGTGCGGCGATGTCAGCCCAAAGGCGGTGATCGGCCACCGTGCTCATGCGTTCGGCCACCATGGGTTTCACCAGGAGCTCACCGGCGGCCGTGAGGGGCTCGCCGTCAAGCGCGGTGGTGGCCTTCCACGTGTAGCGGCCCGGCGCCAGCACACCGGCCTCGAGGCGGTAGCCGCTGCCGCTGCGGCTGAAGCTGTACGCGTAGTCGCGTCCGTCCTCGTCCTTGAGCGTGACGGCGGCCTCGGGCGTGTTCACCGGCTCGTAGCTCTTGTTGTACAGCTCGGCGGTGAGGGTCACGGGCTCGTTCTCGGCGAACTCGGGCGCGTGCTGCACCCGGAACCGTGAGCGGTCGGCCTTCAGCGCGAGGAAGGTGGCGATCTTCTGCACCAGGCGGTCGAACCGGGCCGTGGACCCGTTCTGCTGCTGGTCGGCCAGGCGCCACCGCCACAGGCCCTCGCCGCATACGATGGCCGTGCGGCGCTCGCCCTGCTGGTCGAAGGCGATGAGCGGGTAGGCGGTGCGCACCACGCCCACGCGCTGCTGGAACAGGCTCACGGCGCTGCGGGCGGCATCGTACTGGCCGAAGGGCACCTGCAGCGGCGGGAAGCGCTCGATGGCGCGGACGTCCTCGGGCTCGAGCGTGAAGAGGGTGAAGTCCTTGTTGAAGCCGGCCTGGGCCTCGGTGAAGGAGCGCTGCACGTTGCTGATGGCCACCCCGGGGTCGAGCGCGGCGAGCTGCCGTACATCGGTCTGCTGGCCGTGGAGCACCAGCGTGGGGATGCCGCGCTGCAGGATGCGCTGCACCACCGGCTGGATGGCCCCGCGCGCGCCCGGCAGCTGCACCAGCACCACCAGGTCGTTCTCGGCCACGTCGCCGGTGTAGGTCGCCGCGTAGGCCACCTCGGTGGCATAGCCCTCCAGGCGATCGAGCGCGCTGCGCACCGCGGCCACATCGGGATGGGGCGCGGCGGCGAGCAGGAGGATCCGCTGGCGGTCGTCGAGCACGTCGATGTAGATGTCGAGCCGGTTGTTCGAGGCGTTGGCCTCCCCCTCCACGGCGCGCAGGGCCACGGAGTAGCGCTGCAACCCCGGATCGGTGGCCTTGATGAGGAGCGGCACCTCGGTGATGAAGGGATCGCGGGACACCACCACCTCGCGCTCGCCCACCGTGCGGTCGCCCAGCTTTACGGTGAGCACGCTGCGCCGTCCGGCCAGGTGGTCGGCGGCCACCCGCACCAGCAGCGGGAACTCGTTCCCGAGGTAGGTGATGCGGTTGTGCTCCACGTTCTTCAGGATGAGGTCGGGGCGCACGGTGGTGTCGCCCAGGGCGATGGTGTAAACGGGCACCGCGAGTCGCTCGGCCGCCAGGCGGGGATCTCGCCCCCGGTTGTAGATGCCGTCGCCGTCCACGATCACCGCACCGAGGTCAGGGCCGGCGAAGCGGTCGCGCACCGCGCGGAACAGCGCATCGATGTCGGTATGGCCCTGGTCCTGGTCGAACGACAGCCCCTCGCGCACCTCGCCGCCATAGCTGAAGCCGCGCACATCGAAGCGCTCGCCGAGGTCGGCGGCGAGCTTCTCCAGCGCGGGCCGATAGGTGGCGCGCAGGGCGGTGGTGTCGCCGGCGGCGAGGAGCGAGGCACTGCCATCGTGCGCGATCACCACCACGGGCTTGCGCACCTCGCGCTCCCACACGCGCACCATGGGTTCGAGCAGGAAGAAGGCCAGGAGAGCAATGGCCAGTGCGCGGGCCGCGCCCAGCGTCCACACCAGACCACGCCCCCACCCGCGCTGTTCCGCGCTGCCGCGGTAGAGCAGCCAGGCGCACAGCACGCCCAGCCCCACGCATAGCGGGGCCAGCCACAGGGAGTACGTGGAGGTGAGGTTCACGGAGCGCGAAGATCGCCCACTTGGGGCTTGGCACACCGTGCCCGGCCCGGCATCCCGTTAAAAAGATCTAGGTGAGCATCCCGCCGCACACATGCAGCGTCTGGCCGGTGATGTAGGCGCTGAGGTCGCTGCCGAGGAACACGCAGGCGTTGGCCACGTCGGCGGGCGTGCCGCCGCGCTTCAGGGGGATGCCCTCGCGCCACTGCTCCACCACCTTGGGGTCGAGCACGCCGGTCATCTCGGTCTCGATGAAGCCCGGGGCGATGGCGTTGCTGCGGATGTTGCGGCTGCCCAGCTCCAGGGCCACGCTCTTGGTGAAGCCGATGATGCCGGCCTTGCTGGCGGCGTAGTTGGCCTGGCCTGCGTTGCCCTTCACCCCCACCACGCTGCTCATGTTCACGATGCTGCCGCTGCGCTGCTTCAGCATGGTGCGCATCACGGCCTTGGTCATGTTGAAGACGCTCTTGAGGTTGGTGGCCACCACCGCGTCGAAGTCGGCCTCGCTCATGCGCATGAGCAGCTGGTCCTTGGTGATGCCGGCGTTGTTCACCAGCACATCGAGGCGGCCCCAGGCGTTCACCACGTCGTCCACGGCCTTCTGCGCCGCGTTGAAGTCGGCGGCGTCGCTCTGCAACGCCATCACCTTGCGCCCGCCGGCGCTCAGTTCGGCGGCGAGGGCGTTGGCCTTCTCCGCGTTGCTCATGTACGTGAAGGCCACGTCGGCCCCTTCCTGCACGAAGCGCTCCACGATGCCCCGGCCGATGCCGCGCGAGCCACCCGTGACCAGCGCGACCTTTCCATCAAGCAGTCCCATGGGGGCGAATGTAGGTGGCTCCGGGCGGAATGCGGGGTGGCCGGGCGGGTGGCAACACCCCGCACGGCATCACCGGATACCAAGAAGGCGTTCCTGCCGTTCGTTGTGGTCATGCGGCGGGTCGTTATCGGGTTCGCGTTGCTTGGTGCATCCACATCGGCCCTTGCCCAGCCGGACAGTGCCATCACGGCCCGTATCGCGCTCCTTTGCGGGGCGGAGTTCGTCAATGCCGGCGGCTTCGAGGCGGTGGTCCAGGAGGTCGGGCTGCCACCTCCTTCCACCAGCGTGCTTCGCCAGGGCCTGGGCCTATACACCCGCGGCCGGCGGCGCGTCCACTTCGGTGCCGAGATCCTGATCGGCAGCGGCCGTACGCGGACGGATTCCGCCTCGGCCCGCACCTACTTCTTCAGCATGGACCTGCACTTGGGCTATTGCGTGGTGCGGCGTCCACGCTGCGAGATCACCCCCACGCTGGGCTATCGCATCAACGACTACGCCTACCAGGCCGACCGCGACCTGTACAATGGGCCGTTCCCGCAGGTGAGCTACCGCCGGCCTGCGCTCTCCCCCGGCCTCATCGCGCGGTACGGCGGACGGT
>JBIJCH010000164.1:0-5466 GCA_044344815.1 Flavobacteriales bacterium
GCTCTGGAGCTGCTCGGCCAGCGCGGTGGGTAGCGTGGTGATGCTGGCCGACCACACCTCCTGGGTCGCCGGGTCCACCACATAGGCGTTGGTGTTGTTGTCCGAGGCCAGGAAGGCGGCGAAGGGTTGCCGGCGATGAAGGCCGTCCGTGCGACCGCCGATCAGGAACCACTGGCCATCATGCTGGCCCCAGGCGAACGACTGGAGACCGGGCATGCCCGGTATGGTGACCTCCTCAAGCAGCACATCACGGCTGCCGATATCCTGGGCCCACACGGGTAGCGGGAGCACGAACAGGGCAAGGCGCAGCAGCGTCGGGAACGGACGTTTCATTGCGCGAAGGTCCATCAGGGCCAGGCTCCCGTTCCGTGACACAGGTCACATGCGGGCGGCCTACCCGAAGAGCTTGCGGAGCAGGCTCAACTTCCCCGGTGTGTAGGGCGGATACCGCAGGGCGGGGTCGAAGCGGTCGAACGCGTGCATCACGCCCTTGGGGTTGCTGAACAGGCGGAACCCGGCCTGCCCATGGCACCGGCCCTGTCCGCTGGGCCCGACCCCACCGAAGGGCAGATGCGGGTTCCCGAAATGCACCATCGTGTCGTTGATGCAGCCCCCGCCGAAGGGCAGTTCCTGCTGGAACCAGCGCTGCAGCCGCCGGTCCCGGGAGAAAAGATAGGCCGCCAGCGGATGGGGGTTGAGGGCGAGCATCCCGGTGAGCTCCTCCAGCGTGCGCCACGGGATCACCGGCAGCAAGGGCCCGAAGATCTCCTCCCGCATCAGGGGTGAATCGAGCGCGACATCGGTGAGCACCGTGGGTTCGATGTACAGATCGGCGCGGTCGTGGCGGCCGCCATGCACCACGGTGCCCAGGTCGAGCAAGCCGTGCAGGGCCTGCCAGCGCCTCTCGTTCACGATGCGGGCGTAATGCGGGCTGCGCTGCGGGTCCACGCCCAAGGTCGACACGATCCGCTCGCCCATCCGCTTCAGCACCTCGGGCAGCACATCGGCGTGCACGAAGGCATGGTCGGTGCTCACACAGGTCTGGCCCGCGTTGAAGCACTTGCTCCACACGATGCGGCGCACGGCGGTGTCGAGGTTGGCGCTGCGGTCCACGATGGCCGGGCTCTTGCCACCGAGCTCCAGGGTGAACGGGATGTGCCGGGGCGCGCACAGGGTGGCGATCCGCGCACCCACCGCAGGGCTGCCGGTGAAGAACACATGGTCGAAGCGCACGCGCTCGATCAGCGGTGGCACCAGCGCATGTCCGTGCCCATGCACCACGGTGACCACATCGGGCGGAAGGGCGTCCCGCACCAGGCGTTCCACGAGGGCGGAGGTGTTGGGCGCGTCCTCGCTGGGCTTCAGCACGGCGCAGTTGCCTGCGGCGATCGCCGAGGTGAGCGGGCCCAGCAGCAGCAGGAGGGGGTAGTTCCAGGGTGCGATGATGAGCACCACGCCGAGCGGGTTGTGATGCACCGCACTGCGGCTCACCTGCAGTTTCAGCGGGGTTGGCATGGGTGCCGGTGCCATCCAGGCGTCGAGCTCGCGCAGGGCCAGCGCAAGCTCATCCCGCACCACGCCCACCTCGGCCACGTAAGCCTCCTGTGCGGGCTTGCCCATGTCCAGGCGCATCGCCTCGAGGATCGCCGCCTCGTTCGCCTCCACGGTCTTCAACAGGGCGCGTAGCAGGGCCTTTCGGCTGGAGGCATCCCGCACGGAGCCGCGCGCGAACGCCGCCCGCAGGGGAGCGCATCGCGCCTCCAGCTCGTCGATCGGCGTGGGGGGCACCAGGAACATGGCCCCAAAGGAACGCATGGGACCCGCATGGCGTTCACGCCGCGAGGATGAAGTCCTGGCCCTCCAGAAGCCCCAGGCCGGTGAAGTAGGCCGCGATGCGGTCGCCCGTGCCCCGCTGCGAGATGAAGGACACGATCAAGGCCTTGCCAGCGGGTGGCAGGGCGTCGTGCGGGATGAACGGATAGCCGGGTACTACGCGCGGTCTCACATCGGTGTAGGCCGTCACCACGATGCCCTCGGCCTTGAGCAACGCGGTCCGCGCCCGGCAAAGGCCGCTGGTGCCCGCGATGATCACCGGCCGGTCCGGGGCCTGCCGCCGGATCCAACGCGCCAGCCATTTCGCCTTGGTGCGGAAGAAGGCGTCGATGCTGTAGTTGGGGTGCGTGCGGCTGAGCCGTTCGGCGTGGTCGTTCCACGTGAGCAGGGCCTCGGGCAGCTTCGCGAAGCGTGCTCCGGCGTCCATCCAGCGGAGCCACAGCTCGTGGTCCTCGGGCAGGGGATCCGTGCTGTAGCCGCCGTACCGCTCCACCAGCTCCCGCCTGAACATCACCGTGGGGTGCGCGAGCGGTGCGTCCACGAACCGCTTCACGTAGTGCTCGTGCGGCGTGAGGATGGCGTTCTGCCATTCGACGTACCAGGCCATGCCACCGCTCTTCTCCACGGTGGTGGCGAACACCGTGCGGGTGCCGAGCACGCCGATCTCCGGGTGGGTGTCCAGGTAGGCCGCCTGCTTGGCAAGCCGTTCGGGATGGCACACGTCATCGGCGTCCATGCGGGCGATGTACGCACCGCCCGCGCTGCCCAGCCCTGTGTTGAGCGCATGGGCGATACCGGTGCGAGGCTCGTGCAGCAAGCGGATGCGGGGGTCGTGTGCGGCCCATCGCCGTGCGGTCGCCGGGCCTTCGTCGGTGCTGCCGTTGTCGATCAGCAGCAGCTCCCAGTCGGCGAGGTCCTGTGCCACCAAGCTGTTCACGGCGGCGTCCAGGGTGCCGGCGGCGTCGCGGTAGGGGAGCAGGATGCTGATGCGCATGGACCCGGGTCAACGTTCTCGATCGGTGCCGAACACCCGTCCGCCGAGCCGAAGGCCCAACGTGTAGCTGATGGTGGTGTACGTCCAGTCCTTCAGGGGCCCCTGGAACATCAGGCGGTGCTCCGTTCCATGGGGCCGGTCCGTGCCCACCGACGCTCTTAGCACCATGGGGCGGTCCCGCTGGTCGAGGTAGCCCATGTAGCCGGCCACCGTCCCTTCGACGGTCCAGTCGCCCAGGTCGGCCACGGCGCCCGCCCCGTACAGGAGGCAGTCGTTCTGGTAGTAGTCGGTGCGGTTGGTCTGGTACACAAGGAAGCCTGCCATGGCCTGCACACGCCAGCGTTGCAGCTGGCCGCTCCCCGTGAACCAGCGGCCGGTGGACAGGTCGAAGCTGTAGCCCGGAGCATCGGTGTGCCGTGCCGCCTCCAGGTTGCCACCGCTGGCGGTCTTCAACCGGATCCGCAGCATCAGCCCCGGGCGGTCGTCGCGCTCGCGCAGCACCTGGACCAGCGTCGAGAGGTGCACATCCCCGGTGCTGTAGCCCTCGCCATCCCGGTCGCGCGCATGCCGTTCGTCGCGGGTCACGGTGTCCATGGCGAAGTGCTCAAGGGGCATCCACTCCAGTTGCAGGGCCACCCGGTCCCCAGCGAACGGGAGGGACAGCCGCGTCTGCAGGGCCTGCGTGTCGTCGCCCTCGCTGAAGTGGAGCTCTCCGCCCACCATCAGTCGTGCGGTGGTGTCGATGGTGCCGGTGGCGAGCATCGGTACGGGAAGGCCGTTGGGGCCGAGGTGGTAGGGCGAGAAGTTGATGTAGCGCGACCAGTGGGTGACCCCGTCCCAGTCGTTGGCCTCGTTCCACCAGGTGTAGTCCTGTGCGGGCAGGACCGAGCGCACGAGCCACAGCGATGCGGCGAGCAGGCCGCGCGGCCATCGTCGATCGCGGGCGCCTTTGGTCATTGTGCGTTGAGCTTCTCCTTGAGCAGGGCCGCCTTCCGCTCGCCCACCTCGGCGATGAGCTGGTCCAACGAGGCCTCCTGCACCCCCTTGATGCTGCCGAAGCGCACGATGAGCTTGCGCGCGGTCTCGGGGCCGATGCCGGGGATCTCCTGCAGGGCCGTGCGCACCACGCGCTTCCCCCGCCTGCTGCGGTGGTGCGTGATGCCGAACCGGTGCGCCTCGTTGCGCATGTGCTGGATCACCTTCAGCGAGGAGCTGCGCTTGTCGATGTGCAGGGGCACCGGGTCCTCGGGGAAGTAGATCTCCTCCAGGCGCTTGGCGATGCCCACCAGGGCCACCCTGCCGCGAAGGCCCAGCCGGTCGAACACGTTCATGGCCGCGCCGAGCTGCCCCTTGCCGCCGTCGATCACCACCAGCTGGGGCAGAGGCTCGCCCTCGCGCAGCAGCCTGCTGTACCTCCGCTCCACCGCCTCCTCCATGCTCGCGTAGTCATCGGGTCCCTCCACCGTTCGGATGTTGAAGTGGCGGTAGTCCTTCTTGCTGGGCTTGGCGTCCTTGAACACCACGCAGGCGCTCACCGGGTCGGTGCCCTGGGTGTTGCTGTTGTCGAAGCACTCGATGTGGCGCGGCAGGTCGGACAGGCGCAGGTCCTGCTTGAGCTGTTCGAGGATGCGGTTGGTGGCGGCCTCGGGGTCCACGAGCTTCTCCTGCTTCTGCTTGTCGAGGAAGAAGTAGTTGGCGTTGCGCTCACAGAGCTCGAGCAGCTGCTTCTTGTCGCCACGCTGCGGCACGGTGAAGCGCACGCCGGGCACCTCCAGCCCCGGGTCGAAGGGCACGATGGCCTCGGACGCGTTGCTCTGGTAGCGCAGGCGCAGTTCGGCGATGGCCAGCTGCAGCAGCTCCTCCTCGGTCTCGTCCAGCCGGCGCTTCAGCTCGATGGTGATGCCGTGCACCACGGCACCGTCGATCACGCGCATGTAGTTCACGCACATGCCGCCGGTGTCGCCGGCCATGCCGAACACGTCCACGTCGCCGATGTCTGGATTCACCACGATGCTGCGCGAACGGTATTGCTCGATGCGTTCGATCTTCTCGCGCAGTTCCTCGGCCTGCTCGAACTCGAGCTTCTCGGCGTGCCCGTGCATCAGCTCCTTCAGCAGTTTCAGCACGCCGTTCACACGCCCCTTCACGATCTGCCGCACGAGCGCCACGTTGGCCTCGTACTCCTGCGCGGATTGCAGCCCTTCGCACGGGCCCTTGCAGTTGCCGATGTGGTACTCGAGGCAGCGCTTGTACTTCCCCTTGGCCACGTTGGCCGGGCTGAGGTCGTAGTTGCAGGTGCGCAGCTTGTAGAGCTTGTGCACCAGGTCGAGCACGGTGCGCATGGTGCGCACGCTGGCGTACGGACCGTAGTACTCCGCACCGTCGTCCTCGGGGTTGCGCATGCCCTCCACGCGGGGCAGGGCCTCGTTGCGGATGCGGATCCACGGGAAGCTCTTGTCGTCGCGGAGCAGGATGTTGTAGCGCGGCTGGTGCTCCTTGATGAGCGAGTTCTCCAGCAGCAGCGCCTCGAACTCGGTGGGCACCACGATGGTGCGCAGGTCCACGATCTTGCGCACCAGCGCCGCGGTCTTGCCGTCGAGGTGCGTCTTCGCGAAGTAGCTGCCCACGCGGTTGCGCAG
>JBIJCH010000165.1:0-5463 GCA_044344815.1 Flavobacteriales bacterium
GAGGTGCGGGCCCAGACCAGCCTCACCCCCTTCAGCGCCACGCTCCAAGTGCAGAACATCGTGTACCAGCTCACCTTCGCGTGGCGCATCGTTCCGAAGCCGAAGGAGAAAGCGGCGGAGGAGGAGTGAACCGCTGGCACCGTGCGCTCAACTGAAGCGACGGACAAGCAGGCAGGCCATTGCCAACACGGCCGCGCCCATCATCCCTTGCACATACCGGATCACGAAGGACCAGCCTGGATCGGGGAAGAACAGGTCGATCGCTACCGCACCGACGAGGCACACGACCGATGCCAGGGCCGCGTAGAGGAGCCTCTTGTTGGCCCGCATCGCGGGACGGAGCATGGTGAGCATCGTGAAGACGACGATGGCATTGGCGACCACGGCCAGCATAAGGCCCATGACCAGCGCAGCGATCATGGAGCCCAGCAGGAGCATAGGCTCACACCTTCGTCCGCACGCTCCCCCACCCCTTCACCTGCCAGGTGATCGTGCCGGTGGCCAGGTGCCTGCCGTCGGTGTCGTGCACCTGCACCGTGCTCACGTGGTCCACGGCCTCGGCCTGGGCGAGCGGCTCCAGCACGGTAGCGCGGATGAGCTCCGCCGACGGCATGCAGGAGGCCACGGCATCACGCTTCGCCTGGTAGTGATAAGCCATGTGCAGGCTGCGCATGATCAGGCGGTACCGCTTGTGATCGAGGTGCTCCAGCACGCTGAGCCCGCTGCACATCTCGGCGGCGGTGGCCAGTGCGCAGGCGTGGATGCCCTTGATGTGGTTGCGGTTGATGCGCCGGTACGGCACACGCACGCTGATGCCGCCTTCCGGGAGAGGGATCACCTTGAAGCCGTGCGGGCGGTTGAAGGGGATCATCCACGGCAGCGCAGCGTTGAGGACCCAACGCCGAAGGGCGGAGGTGCGGGCCGCAGAGAGCAGGGCGGGCAGGTTCATCGCTCCAGGATCGCGGCGATGTCAGGCCGGAAGTAGCCGGGGCCCTTCATCACCTTGCCATCCTCGCGGTGGATGGGCCTTCCATCGGCGCCGAGCTTGCTCATGTTGCTGCGTTGGATCTCGCGGAACACCTCGTCGATCTTGTGCTCCAGCCCATGCTTCAGAAGGGTTCCGCACAGGATGTACAGGATGTCGCCCAAGGCATCGGCCACCTCCGTGAGGTCGCCGCGCATCGCGGCATCGAGGTATTCCTCGTTCTCCTCGCGGATGAGCTTGTAGCGCAGCAGGGCATCGCGGTCGCCGATGGGCCCGGTGGGCGCCTGGGCGTTGGGTATCCCGAAGGCATCGTGGAAGGCGCGTACGTGGCCGATGGCCTCGGCAAGGGTCAGGGGGTCTGCGGGCGTGCTCATGCGCTCGAAGGTAGCGGCCCGCCGCATGCGCACGGGATGGGCCCGGCAGCCTGCCGACCGGTACGAACGGTTAACACTCTTTAACTGGAAAATACCCGGTGCGCAAAGCCCGTCCGGCCAATTTTGCGTTCCACCTTCGCAGGCCGAAAGGCCCACCAACGAACCATGGAACCAACGACGACAACGGGCGGCACGGGTGTGACATCCGACAGCATCCGCGCCCTCAACGAACGCATCCAGGCCGCCAGCGCCTTCGTGGACCTGATCGACCGCGAGATGGAGAAGGTGATCGTGGGCCAGAAGGACATGGTGCAAAAGCTGCTGGTGGCCCTGCTCGCCGACGGGCATATCCTGCTGGAGGGCATGCCCGGACTGGCGAAGACCCTCGCCATCAAGGCGCTGAGCAAGAGCGTGGACGTGGGCTTCAGCCGCATCCAGTTCACGCCCGACCTGCTGCCCGCCGACCTCATCGGCACGCTGATCTACAGCCAGAAGAACGAGGAGTTCAGCGTGAAGAAGGGTCCCATCTTCAGCAACTTCATCCTCGCCGACGAGATCAACCGCGCACCGGCCAAGGTGCAGAGCGCGCTGCTCGAGGCCATGCAGGAGCGCCAGGTCACCATCGGCGCACAGACCTACAAGCTGCCCGAGCCCTTCCTTGTGCTGGCCACCATGAACCCCATCGAGCAGGAGGGCACCTATCCCCTGCCCGAGGCGCAGACCGACCGTTTCATGCTGAAGGTGGTGCTCGACTACCCGCGCAAGGAGGAGGAGAAGCTCATCATCCGGCAGAACGTACGTCCCGGCGGGCACGCCGAACCGCAGACCGTGGTGCACGCCAACGACATCCTCACCGCGCGCAAGCTGGTGCGTGAGGTGTACATGGACGAGAAGATCGAGCAGTACATCGTGGACATCGTGCACGCCACGCGCAAACCCGACCTGTACAAGCTGCCCGAGCTCACCTCGCTCATCGGCTTCGGCGGCAGCCCGCGCGCCAGCATCAACATGGCGCTCGCCGCCAAGGCCTACGCCTTCACCAAGCGCCGGGGCTATGTGATCCCCGAGGACGTGCGCGCCGTATGCCCCGACATCCTGCGCCACCGCATCGGGCTCACCTACGAGGCCGAGGCCGAGAACGTCACCGTGAACGACATCATCGGCAAGGTGCTGAACACGGTGGAGGTCCCCTGAGCTCAAGGGGCGGAAGCAGGTGCAGGCGCAACGGCGTTCCTGCCCCTTACCCCGCCCCTGCCCCTGAACCATGGCAACCGCCCAACACACCAAGGAGCTCCTGAAGAAGGTGCGGCTGGTCGAGCTGAAGACGCGCGGCTTGAGCGACCACATCTTCAGCGGGGAGTACCACAGCGCCTTCAAGGGGCGGGGCATGACCTTCAGCGAGGTGCGCGAGTACAGCCCCGGCGACGAGGTGCGCACGGTGGACTGGAACGTGACCGCACGCTTCGGGGAGCCCTTCGTGAAGGTCTTCGAGGAGGAGCGGGAGCTCACCGTGATGCTGATCGCCGACCTGAGCGGGAGCGGCGAGTTCGGCAGCGTGAACCAGCTCAAGCGCGACCTGGTGACCGAGGTGTGCGCCACCATCGCCTTCAGCGCCATCCAGAACAACGACAAGACCGGGCTCATCCTTTTCACCGACCGGGTGGAGAAGTACATCCCGCCGAAGAAGGGGCGCAGCCACACCCTGCGCATCATCCGCGAGCTCATCGAGTTCCAGCCACAGCACAAGGGCACCAACGTGGCCGAGTCGCTCCGCTTCCTCAACCGCGTGATCAAGAAACGCTGCATCGCCTTCCTCCTCAGCGACCTGATGGACAGCGGCTACGACGACGCCCTGAAGATCGCCAACCGCAAGCACGACGTGGTGGCCCTGCGTACCAACGACCCGCGCGAGACCGAGCTGCCGGATGTGGGGCTCGTGCAGTTCGCCGACCCCGAGACCGGCGCCACGCGCTGGGTGGACACCGGCAACAAGCGCGTGCGCGCCCACTACCGCGCCGAGGCCCTGAAGCACCAGGTCCGCACGCGCGACATCCTCCGGCGCGCCGGTGTGGACAGTGCCATCATCGGCACCCGCGAAGGCTACGTGCGTCCGCTCATGAACCTCTTCCGCCAACGCGACTGAGCCATGCGGAAGAACGTGCGTCCGTTCCTGCTGAGCATCGCCGCAGCCCTTGGCACAGGCTTGCTCCTGCCACCCGTGCTGCAGGCACAGGACCTCACGCCCGTGGCCGAGCTCGACACGCAGGCCATCCGCATCGGCGAGCAGACCCGCCTGAAGCTGAGCGTGAACTACCGCGTGGACCGGGGCACACCGGTGCACATCGTATGGCCCGCCATCACCGGCGACACCATCACCGGGCACATCGAAGTTCTGGAGGACAGCGGCGTGGACACCGTGGTGAACGAGCAGGACCCCGGCCGCTTCCAGCAGATGCGCCAGCTGCGCATCACCTCCTTCGACAGCGGTTATTGGGCCATCCCGCCCTTCCGATTCGTGGTGAACGGCGACACCGTGGAGAGCAATGCCCTCCTGCTCGGCGTGGAGACCGTGGAGGTGGACACCACCCAGGCCTTCAAGGACATCAAGGAGATCTACGAGCTGCCCTTCAGCTGGCTCGACCGGCTCCGTGAGCACTGGACCTGGATCGCCGGCGGCGCTGCCGTGCTCGCCGCGTTGGTGGCCCTGGTGCTTTACCTGCGGCGCCGCGGTCGCAGGCCCAAGGCCGAGCCCGATGCACCGCCCAAGCCCCTGCACGAACGCACCCTGGAGGCCCTTGCCGCCATCGAGGCGCGCAAGCTGTGGCAGCAGGGCCTGACCAAGCAGTACCACAGCGAGGTGACCGACCTGCTGCGCGCCCATGTGGAGGAGCGTTACGGCGTGCCCGCCCTGGAACGCACCACCGACGACCTGGTGGCCGAGCTGAAGGCCAGTGCCATGGGCGCCGAGGCCCGCGAGCTGCTGGGCAACCTGCTGCGCCTGGCCGACCTGGTGAAGTTCGCCAAGTACGGTGCGATCCCTGCGGAGAACGAACAGCTCATGTCCGGTGCCGTGCGGTTCGTGCAGCTCACCGCCATGTCACCCGCCCCGCATGCGTGACCGTGCGACGGCATCGGTGCTGCTGGTGGCCGCCCTCGCGGGCGCGGCCGGTGCGGCGTTCCTCCTCTCCCGCCGGTACGACCTCGCCGAGCCTCGCGCCCTGTGGGGACTGTTGCTGCTGCCCGTGGTGGCCGGCCTGTACCTGTGGCGCATCCGCCGGCGCGGTGGCGAGGTGAAGCTGCCCACCCTGGCCATGCTCGAGCGCGGCCCCATCGACCTGGCGGCACGGCTGCGGCACCTCCCCTTCGCCGTCGCCCTGCTCGGCCTGGGCATCCTCATCGCCGCCCTGGCGCGCCCCCAGAGCAAGGACAGCTGGCAGGACGTGACCAAGGAGGGCATCGACATCGTGATCGCCATGGACTTCAGCGCCAGCATGCTGGCGAAGGACTTCAAGCCCGACCGCCTCACCGCCGCGCGCGAGGTGGCCATGCGCTTCATCGACGACCGGCCCAACGACCGCATCGGCCTTGTGGTGTACGAGGGCGAGGCCTACACCCAATGCCCGCTCACCACCGACCACAAGGTGCTGCAGAACCTCTTCCTGCAGGCGAAGAGCGGACAGATCACCGGCGGCACCGCCGTGGGCACCGGACTGGCCACGGCCGTGAACCGCCTGCGTGAGAGCGATGCCAGGAGCAAAGTGGTGATCCTGCTCACCGACGGGGTGAACAACGCCGGTACGATCCAGCCCGTTGACGCCGCCCAGATCGCGCGGCAGTTCGGCATCCGCGTGTACACCATCGGCGTGGGATCCCGCGGCAAGGCGTTGAGCCCGGTGGCCATCTACCCCAACGGCAGCTACAAATACGACTACGTGGAGGTGCAGATCGATGAGGACATGATGCAGCAGGTGGCCGAGCTCACCGATGGACGCTACTACCGCGCCGTGAACGAGCGCAAGCTGCGCGACATCTACGCCGAGATCGACAAGCTGGAGAAGACCCGCGTGAAGGTGACCGAGCACAGCAAGCGCAACGAGCAGTACT
>JBIJCH010000167.1:0-5460 GCA_044344815.1 Flavobacteriales bacterium
CGCCGGCGAGGTGCAGCGCTGGACCTTCTACGGCCAGGCGCAGTTCGAGCGGTACGCCGGTCCACGCAGCTATTACCAGCTGGCCGCCCAGGTGGGCACCAGCCAGTACACCTGGGATTGCGCCTCCTGTGCCGAGCCCACCCGCCAGTCGGGGCTCTTCGTGGGCGGCCATGCGGGCCTGTTCCTGCACGCCACGGACGACCTGGCCTTCGGGCTGCTGCTGGGCTACGAGTGGGACAACGCGCGCCTCACGCCCGGACAACTGTGCCTCGACGGATATCCCGGCCGCACGGACACTGGTCCGAGCGCGCCATACCAGTACCTCACCGTGGGGCTGGGCTTCAGCACCCGGTTCCTCCGCTCGGAGGAGGGTCCCGGCTGGTGACCCGGCCGACAACGAAGAAGCCCCCGTTCCCGGGGGCTTCCGCTGGATGCGTAACAAGGATCAGGCCTCGGGGGAGGGCGGCAGCTCCTTGGTCTCGCCGTTGCCCTCGCCCTTGCCCACCTTCTTCTTCCCCTTCACCACCTTGATCGCGAGGCCGTCCTTCTCCTTGTTGAGCGACACATTGATCTTGTCGCCCTCCTCGATGGCCTGGTTGATGATCTCCTCGGCCATGGGGTCCTCGATGAACTTCTGGATCGCACGCTTCAACGGGCGGGCGCCGAACTTCTCGTCGTAACCCTTCTCGGCCAGGTGGTCCTTGGCCTCGTCGGTGAGCTTCAGTTCGTAGCCCAGCTCGGCGATGCGCTTGTACAGGTGGCCCAGCTCGATGTCGATGATCTTGTGGATGTCGGCCCGCTTGAGCGAGTTGAACATCACGATGTCGTCGATGCGGTTGAGGAACTCGGGGGCGAAGGCCTTGCGCAGGGCCTTCTCCACGATGCCGCGGTTGTTCTCCTCGGTGGCGGCGTCGCGGGCGGAGGTGCCGAAGCCCACGCCCTTGCCGTAATCGGCGAGATCGCGCGCGCCGATGTTCGAGGTCATGATGATGATCGAGTTCTTGAAGTCGATGCGGCGACCGAGGCTGTCGGTCATCTGGCCGTCGTCGAGCGCCTGCAGCAGCAGGTTGAACACGTCGGGGTGCGCCTTCTCGATCTCGTCGAGCAGCACGATGGAGTAGGGGCGGCGGCGCACCTTCTCGGTGAGCTGGCCACCTTCCTCATACCCCACGTAGCCCGGAGGCGCACCGATGAGGCGGCTCACGGAGAACTTCTCCATGTACTCGCTCATGTCGATGCGGATCAAGGCCTCCTCCGTGTCGAAGAGGTAGCGGGCCAGTTCCTTGGCGAGCTGCGTCTTGCCCACGCCGGTGGGGCCCAGGAAGATGAAGCTGCCGATGGGGCGGTTCGGGTCCTTCAGGCCGGCGCGGTTGCGCTGGATGGCCTTCACCACCTTGGCCACGGCCTCGTCCTGGCCGATCACCTTGCCCATCATCTCCTCCTTCATGCGGCGAAGCTTGCCGCTCTCCTTCTCGGCGATGCGCGTCACGGGGATGCCGCTCATCATGGCCACCACCTCGGCCACGTTCTCCTCGGTGACGGTGGTGCGGTGGCTCTTGCTCTCCTCCTCCCACTGCTTCTTGGCGCGGTCGAGCTCCTCGAGCAGCTGGCGCTCGCGGTCGCGCAGCTTGGCAGCCTCCTCGTAACGCTGGCTGCGCACCACCTTGTTCTTCTCCTCCTTCACCTCCTCGATCTTGGCCTCCACCTCGAGGATGTTCTTCGGCACCACGATGTTGCTGATGTGCACACGGCTGCCGGCCTCGTCCAGGGCGTCGATGGCCTTGTCGGGCAGGTGGCGGTCGGTGATGTAGCGGTTGGTGAGCTTCACACAGGCCTCCACCGCCTCCGGGGTGAAGTTCACGTTGTGGTGGTCCTCGTACTTCTCCTTGATGTTGTTGAGGATCTGGATGGTCTCGTCCACGCTCGTGGGCTCCACCAGCACCTTCTGGAAGCGGCGCTCGAGGGCTCCGTCCTTCTCGATGTACTGGCGGTACTCATCCAGGGTGGTGGCGCCGATGCACTGGATCTCGCCGCGCGCCAGGGCGGGCTTGAACATGTTGCTGGCGTCGAGGCTGCCACTGGCGCCGCCGGCGCCCACGATCGTGTGGATCTCGTCGATGAAGAGGATCACGTCCGGGCTGTTCTCCAGCTCGTTCATCACCGCCTTCATGCGCTCCTCGAACTGGCCGCGGTACTTGGTGCCGGCCACGAGGCTGGCGATGTCCAGGGCCACGATGCGCTTGTTGAACAGCACGCGGCTCACCTTGCGCTGGATGATGCGGAGGGCGAGGCCTTCGGCGATGGCGCTCTTGCCCACGCCCGGTTCGCCGATGAGGACGGGGTTGTTCTTCTTGCGCCGGCTCAGCACCTGGCTCACGCGCTCGATCTCCTTCTCCCGGCCCACGATGGGGTCGAGCTTGCCCTCCTCGGCCAGCTTGGTGAGGTCGCGGCCGAAATTGTCCAGCACGGGCGTCTTGCTCTTGCTGTCGCCCTGCTTGCGCTGGCCGCCGCCACCGCTGAAGCCACCACCGTCGTCGTCGTCGTCATCGGTGCTCTGGGGGCCCTGGGCCTTGGGGGAGCTCTTGCCGGGCTTCACCCCGCCATCGGCCAGGATGGCATCGATCTCGTTCTTCACGCTCTCGTAATCGACCTGGAACTTGTTGAGCGTGCGGGTGGCGAGGTTGTCCTCGTCCTTGAGCATGCTCAGCAGCAGGTGCTCGGTGTCGATGTGGGGGCTCTTGAACAGCTTGGCCTCGAGGAAGGTGATCTTCAGCATCTTCTCGGCCTGCTTGACCAGGGTGATCTTGTCCTTGTCGGGCGGGCGCATGGCGCTGGCGGGTTCCATGGCGCCCTCGACCACCCGGCGGAGCTCGTCCAGGTCGACGTCGAGGCGCTTGAGGATCTTCACCGCGTTGCCCTCGCCGTCGCGGATCAGGCCGAGCAGGATGTGCTCGATGCCGATGTAGTTGTGGCCCAGGCGCAGGGCTTCCTCACGGCTGTACGTGATGACATCCCTGACCTTGGGGGAGAATTTGGCGTCCATCTGTGGTTCGGTCGGTCTGCTGTGGAACGTTCACCGGTGGGGCTCGGTTCCCTTCGCCCTTCGAAGGTAGCGGCTTTCCCAGCGGGGGCAAGCTATCCCAAGGGCTTCGGGCGGCTTTTTCAGGCACCGGTGCTTTTGTCCACAGAAGCGTGTGTGGTTGTGGATAAGTGCGGGGGAGCGGTGTATGCGATCGAAGTACTTTCGGGCTCCCTTTCCAGGGACCCTGCCAGCAAGGACCGTGCAAGGGCGGGGAACTGACAGAACGACCATGGCAGAAGGAGAGAAGATCGTCCCGATCAACATCGAGAACGAGATGAAGACCGCCTACATCGATTACTCGATGTCGGTGATCGTGAGCCGGGCCCTGCCCGACGTGCGCGACGGCTTGAAACCGGTGCACCGCCGGGTGCTGTTCGGCATGCAGGAGCTGGGGGTGCTGAGCAACCGCCCCTACAAGAAGAGCGCCCGTATCGTGGGTGAGGTGCTCGGGAAGTACCACCCGCACGGCGACGGCAGCGTGTACGATGCCATGGTGCGCATGGCCCAGGACTGGAGCCTGCGCTACCCGCTGGTCGACGGCCAGGGCAACTTCGGCAGCATCGATGGCGACAGCCCGGCGGCCATGCGCTACACCGAGGCCCGCCTGAAGAAGATCGCCGAGGAAGTGCTCGCCGACCTCGACAAGGAGACGGTGGACATGCGGCCCAACTTCGACGACACGCTCGAGGAGCCCAGTGTGATGCCCACCAAGATCCCGCAGCTGCTCGTGAACGGGGCGGCCGGCATCGCCGTGGGCATGGCCACCAACATGCCCCCCCACAACCTGGGCGAGGTGTGCGACGCCACCATCGCCTACATCGAGGACCGCGACATCGACATCGACGGCCTGATGAAGCACATCAAGGGCCCCGATTTCCCCACGGGCGGCGTGATCTACGGCATCGAGGGCGTGCGCGAGGCCTACCACACCGGCCGCGGCAAGGTGGTGCTGCGCGGCAAGTGCCACATCGAGGAGGACCAGCGCACCGGGCGTGAGACCATCATCTGCACCGAGATCCCCTATCAGACCAACAAGGCCGTGCAGCTGTACAAGGGCGTGGCCGACCTGGTGAACGAGAAGCGGATCGAGGGCCTCAGCGACGTCAACGACTACAGCGACCGCACGGGCATCCGCCTGGCCTACGAGGTGAAGCGGGAGGCCATGGGCACCGTGGTGCTCAACCAGTTGTACAAGTACAGCGCACTGCAGACCAGCTTCAGCGTGAACAACATCGCGCTGGTGGGCGGGCGTCCCATGCTCCTGAACCTCAAGGACATGATCGCGCGCTTCGTGGAGCACCGCCACGATGTGGTGGTGCGCCGCACGAAGTTCGACCTGCGGAAGGCCGAGGAGCGCGCCCACATCCTGGAGGGGCTGCTCATCGCCCTGGACCACCTGGACGCCGTGATCGCGCTGATCCGCGCCAGCCAGACGCCGGACGAGGCCAGGGACGGCCTGATGACGCAGTTCGGCCTCAGCGAGATCCAGGCGAAGGCCATCCTCGACATGCGCCTGCAGCGCCTCACCGGCCTGGAGCGCGACAAGATCCGCGAGGAGCACGCCGAGCTCATGAAGCTCATCGCCCACCTGAAGGCCGTGCTGGCCGATGAGGGCATGCGCATGGGCATCATCAAGGACGAGCTCCGCGAGATGAAGGAGAAGTACGGCGACGCCCGCCGCACCGAGATCGTGAGCAGCGGCGCCGACCTGAACATGGAGGACCTCATCGCCGACGAGGCCGTGGTGGTCACCATCAGCCACCTGGGCTACATCAAGCGCACGCCCCTGGCCGAGTTCCGCACGCAGGCCCGCGGCGGGGTGGGGAGCAAGGGCAGCACCGCGCGCGACGAGGACTTCCTGGAGCACCTGTTCGTGGCCACCAACCACAACTACCTGCTCATCTTCACGCAGAAGGGCCGCTGTTTCTGGATGCGCGTGTTCGACATCCCCGAAGGCACCCGCCAGAGCAAGGGCCGCGCGATCCAGAACCTCATCCAGATCGAGGGCGACGACAAGGTGCTCGCGTACATCAACGTGAAGGACCTGAAGAACGAGGACTACCTGAACAACCACTTCGTGGTGCTCTGCACCAGGAACGGGGTCATCAAGAAGACCACCCTCGAGGCTTACAGCCGCCCGCGCGCCAATGGCATCATTGCCGTGGGCATCCGCGAGGGCGACGAGCTGCTCGAGGCCAAGCTCACCAACGGCAACTGCCACATCATCATGGCCAGCCGCGAGGGCAAGGCCACCCATTTCGAGGAGGACCAGGTGCGTCCGATGGGCCGTGGGGCCAGCGGCGTGCGTGGCATGAACCTGGAGGAAGGCGACGAGCTCATCGGCATGATCACCATCGACAAGGCCGAGACCGGCACGC
>JBIJCH010000168.1:0-5437 GCA_044344815.1 Flavobacteriales bacterium
ACGTGGGCGGCGGCTTCGGCGATGGCATCCACAGCCTGTTGGAACCCGCCGCCTGGGGCCTGCCGGTGATCTTCGGGCCGCGCCACACCCGCTTCCCCGAGGGCCAGGGGCTGATCGACGCGGGCGGCGGCTTCTGCGTGCGGAACGCGGATGAGCTCCGCAATGTGCTTGAACGACTGCTGGACGACCCCGCGGCCCTCGCGCGCGCCTCTGCGGCGGCCCGCTGGTACATCGCCGCGCGGATCGGCGCCACCGGCCGCATCGTGCCGATGGTGCTGAAGGGGCTGTAGGGGGCAAGGATCGCGCCCGGCCTGCGTTACCTTCGGTCAACACAGGCATCCATGCGCCACCTGTTGCTGTTGCTCCTTGGCGCGCTCGCCGCGCCCGCGACGGTCGAGGCCACGCACGCGCGCGGAGGCGAGATCCGGTACACGTTCGTCGGACCCGTTCCCGGCGGCGACCTTTACGAGATAGCGGTGCACCTCTACCTCGACCCCTTGGCCCCGACGGACCGGCCCGAGGTGATCCTGCACATCGGCAATGAGGTCGACACGGTGGCGCGCACAGCCATCATTCCGCTTCCCGGGGCCTGTCCGTCCACACAGCTCTGCATCCACCCAAGGCAGTGCGTGTTCGCGGGCTTCGGCATACGCGCCTGGCGACAGTGCGCTAGGCCCCCCGTCTATCTTTGAGCCACACCATGGGACTCAAGGACATCTCCACCAGCCGCTCGCTGTTCTCCTACGCCAAGGTCCAGCGCTTCATCTCCCCCCTGCTGCGCAACAAGCGGATGTTCTTCCGCCGCAACGCCGCCACCCTGCCCTACCTCAACGTGGGCTGCGGCCTGTTCCCCGAGCCTGGCCTGGTGAATGTCGACTGGCACTGGTGCCCCGGCGTGGACGTGGTGTGGGACCTGCGGAAACCCTACCCATTCCCGGAGAACCGGTTCGAGGGCATCTACTGCGAGCATGTGATCGACGGGCTGCCCCCGCGCTACTTCAAGCCGAACCTGCGCGAGATGCACCGCGTGCTGAAGCCCGGCGGCACGCTGCGCATCATCTTCTGCGACAGCGAACTATACGTGGACGCCTACGTGAAGCGCCGCCAGGACCCGGGCTACACCATGCCCTTCTTCAAGGAGCGCGGCCACACCACCGGCATGGAGGCCCTCGACTGGATCTTCCACCACTGGACGCACAAGACCCTGGTGGACTTCGAGACGCTCTCGCTCTACCTGAAGGAGGTGGGCTTCCGCGAGGTCAAGCGGTGCACTTACCGGCAGGGCCGCGTGCCCGAACTGCTGCGCGACCAGCCGAGCCGCGCGCCCGAGAGCCTCTACGTGGAGGCGGTGAAGTGATCACGGGTTGCACGCCGGGCAGTGCTGCGGGTCGGCCGTGGTGCGGCCGTCGTCCCGCGTGCGTTCCTCGCTGTGCCCGCACCGCCAGCACGACCGCACCAGCGCCCGCACGCCTTCGGTGGGGGTGCCGCACCAGGCGCACGGCAGGCCGGTGACGGTGCCAGTGACACGGAAGTGCACCGCGCCGCATGCCGGGCACGGCGTGGCCAGCTCGCGCACGAACCGCTCCGCGGTCTCCGTGATCACCGCCATGCGCGTGGGGTTCATCATGGCGCGCAGGTCGGTCTCCACCCACACGCCCCCATGGGCGGCGATGAAACGCTCCGCCTCGCGCGCAAGCAGGTCGGGGTCCTGCACGCCCTTCACGATGCGGTCGCCCGGCGCCACCTGCTCCGCCGGCCGCAGCACCAGGCCATGGCCGGGGAAGCCCATGCGCGCGGCGAAGGCGCGCACCGCACCGACGGTGGTGGCGCGCTCGCCGCCGGCCCTGGTGTCGAGCGACACGTGACGGTGGGTGAACAGCAGGTCGTCGCGCGCATCGTACAGGGCGAGCACCTCCTCATCGCAGGTGAGGAAGGGCGCGGGCGGATAGGGCCCGAAGGAGCCCTCGCTGGCGATCACGAGGTCGAGGCCGCTGGCGGCCGCACCCTCGCGTGCCTTGCGCCCGGCGGTCTCCAGCGGTCCCGCCTCGCGCGGACGCTCACCGCTGAAGGTGCCGAGCGCATCGGTGTCGAACGCGTCCACGGGCACCACGGCCCGCAGGGGCAGCGCGGCCAGGAAGGCCGGGGCGATGGCGGCCTCCTTGCCGTGGCGGGTGACCACGCCCAGTGTGCGGCCCGCGAAGCGTTCCTCCAGCGCGCCCATGGCAGCCGTCACTCGCCCTGGCCCAGCGAGAAGCCGCGCTCCCCGTCGAAGAGGTACAGGTTCTCGGTCTTCACCACCTCCACACCGGCGTCGCCCAGCAGGTGCAGCAGCTGTTCCACCTGCCTGCGGCCGATGGGCTGGTAGCTGGCCTTGGCGTCATCGATGGGCACCTCGGGCCCCACGAAACGGCAGCGCCAGTGGTCGGTGCAGAAGGTCTCGGGGAAGCCGTCGGGCCACACCTTCACGCCGCGGTTGGTGATCAGCTTCAGCTTCAGCATGCCCTTGGAGGCCTCCTGGAGGCGCGCGGCGAGCTCATCGGGCGTGTGGCGGTCGTCGCACACGAACATGTCCACGCCGCACAGCTCGCGCTTCACCACGGGGCGCTCGTAGCGGTAGGGGGCCATGGCACCGCCCTTGGTGTGCACGGGCTTCAGCTGGGCGGGCTGGCGGCCGAGGCGCTCGATCACGGCATCGGCGAAGGCGGCGGTGCCGGCCTTCACGCGCGAGATGCCCTCGCGGTAAACGTCGGCCGGGTGGAAGCCGTCCTCCAGGGCGCACAGCCACGCGTTCTGGATGAGCTCGGCCTTGTCGTGCTTGCCGATGTGCACCAGCATCATGCACGCGGCGTTGAGCATGGCGCTGGGGTTGGCGATGCCCATGCCGGCGATGTCGGGGGCGCTGCCGTGGATGGCCTCGAACATGCTGATGCGGTCGCCGATGTTGGCGCTGCCCGCCATGCCCACGCTGCCGGTGAGCTCGGCGGTGACGTCGCTGATGATGTCGCCGTACAGGTTGAGGGTGACGATCACGTCGTACCGGTCGGGCCGCGTGGCCACGCGCGCGGTGCCGATGTCGATGATCTGCACCTCCTGCTGCAGGCCGGGGTACTCCTTGCCCACCCGGCGGAAGATGTCGGCGAAGAGCCCGTCGGTGAGCTTCATGATGTTGTCCTTCACCAGGCAGGTCACCTTCTTCCGGTCGTTGTGGTGCGCGTACTCGAAGGCGTAGCGGATGATCTTCTCGGTGCCCGGGATGCTGAGCACCTTGAGGCACTGGAACACGTCGGTGGTCTGCCGGTGCTCGATGCCGGCGTACAGGTCCTCCTCGTTCTCACGCACGACCACCACGTCCATGCCGGGGTGCTGGGTGGCCACGAAGGGGTGGAAGCTGCGGCACGGGCGCACGTTGGCGAACAGGCCGAGCGTCTTGCGGATGGTGACGTTGAGGCTCTTGTAGCCGCCGCCCTGCGGGGTGGTGATGGGGCCCTTGAGGAAGATGGGGTTGCGGCGCAGGGTGTCCCAGGCCTCGGCCGGGATGCCGCTGCTGTTGCCGGACAGGTATACCTTCTCGCCCACCTCGATGTGGTCGTAGGTGAGGCCGCAACCGGCGGCGTCCAGGATGCGCAGCACGGCGTCGGTGATCTCCGGGCCGATGCCGTCGCCCTTGGCTACAGTGATGTTCATCGCTTTCGTAGGGGTTGGGAATGTTCGATGTAGGTGACCGCGCGGTCCACCAGGTGGCGGGCCAGCGATCGCAGGTCCTTGCGCGAGCTCAGCTCGGTGAGCGAGGGCAGGTGCTCCATGGCGAAGGGCAGCGAATGCGCCATCTCCACCAGGGTGGTGGCGAAACTGCGCGGCATGGGCACGTCGGCGCGGCAGGCCACGATGCGGTCGGCCACGAAGCCACAGAGCTCCTTGTAGGGCAGGAAGAGCCGGCGCGCGTTGTCGTCGTCGACCTGCTTGTGCAGGTACGACTTCATGCCCTCCTCGATCACCAGGCGGCGCAGCGCGGCCGGTCCGAGCTGCAGCGGAGGCAGCCGCCGCGGCCACACCCCGCACAGCGCGTCCACGATGCGCTCCAGGGCGGTGCGCGCATCGGCGGAACGCTCCACCTCGGCGGCACCCACCTGCCGCAGCCACATCCAGTAGAGCTGGAAGTAGTACTGGAGCAGACGCTGCTTGTTGGGGAAGTACTTGTAGAGGGTCACCTCGGTGCTGCCGATGCGCTGGGCCAGCTTACGGAAGGTGAACGCCTCCAGCCCCAGTTCGTTCAGCAGGGCCAGCCCCTCGCGCAGGATGGCGCGCCCCAGCTCGGTGGACTCGGGGTCCTTGAGGTAGAGCGCCGGATCGGGGCGCAGGTGCAGGCGGGCGGCGGCCATGCGGGCCGCGAATATAGTATTACTTAACCTATGGTCAAGTATTACTTCATGGCCTCGCCCCCCAGCTTCGGGTTGTCGCGGTGGCGCTGCGCGTCGCGCGCCGTCTTCTCCGCCATCCGGCGCTCCCAGGCGGCCTGCAGGTCGGTGCCGGTCTGGTTCGCCAGGCACAGCACCACGAAGAGCACATCCCCCAGTTCCACGCCGAGGTCCTTCGCCTTGTCGCTCTCCTTCGCGCTCTGCTCGCCATAGCGCCGCGCCATGATGCGGGCCACCTCGCCCACCTCCTCGGTGAGCATGGCCATGTTGGTGAGCGGGTCGAAGTACCGCACGCCGATGGTGCGGATCCATTCGTCGACCTCCTGCTGGAGTGCGGCGATCGGCAGAGCGGATGATGTGGACATGGCCTAACTTGAGGGGCGATGATCGTGAACGCCCTCCGCAAAGGTGGCATGGCCACGCTGTTGTTGGTCCTGTGCCTCACGGCCCGGGCCCAGCAACCGCCGCTTCACCAGGTGCAGGCCGTGGTTGATGGGCTCCGCAGCCCCGAACAGGCCGCCTATGCCCAGGAGCACCTGCACGCCGTGGCAGGCGTGCGCGTGGCCCGCGTGGACCACAACACGCGCAACCTGATGCTGCAGGTGGACCCGGCCTGCGGCATGAACGCCGACGACCTCGGCGCCTTGCTGCAGCCACTGGGCCTGGGCATCCGCTGCTTCAGCCGCCGCCCCGTCGGCCCCGGGGCCTTCCATCACCTGGACCCGCGCACGTGCGGACAGCCACCACTGGAGACGCGATGAAGGCCCTGGTCACCATCGGCACATGGCTCCTGCTCCTGCTCCCGGGCCGGACCGTGGCCCAATGCACCAACTACACCATCGCGGTGGGCGGTGGCCTCTTCGACAGCGAGATCACCTGGCAGCTCGAGACCAGCGGTGGCACGGTGGTGGCCAGCGGCGCAGCGCCGCAAACGGTGGGCGTGTGCCTGCCCGATGGTTGCTACACCATGTACATGTTCGACAGCTTCGGCGATGGCTGGAACGGCGCCTCGTTCACCGTGC
>JBIJCH010000169.1:0-5433 GCA_044344815.1 Flavobacteriales bacterium
TGTGGAACGGCGAGTTCATGGGTTCGGCCCTCTACGGAAGGCTGGCCGGCGACCGATCAAACCCGGCACGGTCTTCGCCGTCCTATGGGCAAGAACCACCACCATGAAGCCTGCGATCAAACACCTGGCACTGGCCACCGCCCTGTTGGTCACCACTTCAGCCTCGGCCCAAGGCGGTCACCAGGAAGGGAAGAAAAGTCCGGAGGAGCGCGCCGAGCACCTCACGGCCCGGATGACCGAGACCCTGGGCCTTTCCCCCGAGCAGACCGGCCGGGTGAAGGAGATCAACCTGCGGTACGCGCAGGCCCTCACCGACGTGCGCAACGAGGCCGTGGATCCCGAGGTGAAGCGGGAGCGCGCCAAGGACCTGAAGGAGCGGCGCGACACCGAGCTGGGCGGGGTGCTCACCACCGGGCAGTACGAGCGGATGAAGACCGAGCGCGCCCGCGCCCACCAGGAGATGAAGGCCCGCCGCAAGGCCGCCGAAGGCAGGCCCGAGGAGCGGCCTCACAACGAGTAGGCGCCGTAAACGACCGAAAGAAGCGCCCCCGCACCGGGGGCGTTTCTTTTTTCCGGCAACGAACAAGGCCTTGGCTTCACCGTTAAATTAGCGCCCGCGAAAACACCCCTCTCCGCAGCAATCGTGACGTCATGAGCAGAACGGCGCAGATCATCCTGGACGGCAAGACCTACGAGTTCCCCGTGATCGAAGGGACCGAGGGCGAGAAGGCGATCGACATCAGCAAGCTGCGCGATGACACGGGGTACATCACCCTGGACCTCGGGTACAAGAACACCGGTGCCACCAAGAGCGCCATCACCTTCCTCGACGGCGAGGAGGGCATCCTGCACTACCGCGGCTACCCCATCGAGCAGCTGGCCGAGAAGGCGAGCTTCCTGGAGGTGGCCTACCTGCTGCTTTACGGCGACCTGCCCAACAAGCGCCAGCTGGAGGAGTTCACCGGCAACATCCGGTACCACTCGCTGGTGCACGAGGACATGAAGCGCTTCTTCGAGTTCTTCCCCAACAACGCGCACCCCATGGGGATCCTGAGCGCGATGGTGAACTCGCTGAGCACCTTCTACCCCAAGAGCCAGGACCCGCATCGCCCCAGCAAGGACGTGGAGCGCACCATCTTCCGCCTGATCGCGAAGATGCCCACGCTCGCGGCCATCAGCTACAAGAACAACCTGGGCCATCCTTACATGTACCCGAACAACAAGCTCGGGTATGTCGAGAACTTCCTGCACATGATGTTCGCGCTGCCCACCGAGGACTACAAGGTGGACCCGGTGGTGGCGGGCGCGCTCAACACCCTGCTTATCCTGCACGCCGACCACGAGCAGAACTGCAGCGCCAGCACGGTGCGCATGGTGGGCAGCAGCCAGGCCAACCTTTACAGCGCGGTGAGCGCGGGCATCGCCGCCCTGTGGGGCCCCCTGCACGGCGGTGCCAACCAGGAGGTGATCGAGATGCTCGAGACCATCCGCAACGACGGCGGCGACATCCAGAAGTGGGTGGACAAGGCCAAGGACAAGAACGACCCCTTCCGCCTGTTCGGCTTCGGCCACCGCGTGTACAAGAACTTCGACCCGCGCGCCCGCATCATCAAGAAGGCCTGCGACGAGGTGCTGGGCAAGCTGGGCGTGAACGACCCGGTGCTCGACATCGCCAAGCAGCTGGAGGAGATAGCCCTGAAGGACGACTACTTCGTGAGCCGCAAGCTGTACCCGAACGTGGACTTCTACAGCGGCATCATCTACCGCGCCATCGGCATCCCCACCCGCATGTTCACGGTGATGTTCGCCCTGGGCCGCCTGCCCGGCTGGATCGCCCAGTGGAAGGAGATGGTGGAGAACAAGGAGCCCATCGGCCGCCCCCGCCAGATCTACACCGGCGCCACCAAGCGCGATTACGTGCCGGTGGACAAGCGCGGTTGAGCCCGACGAACGAACAAGGTGACTTCGGTCATGCGGTGCCCCGGAAGGGGCATCGTAGTTTCGTGCCGTACACATTCCGAAACCCGCACCGACCATGAGCCATACCGCCACCAAGCCGCACACCCACAAGCACATCGACGAACTGCACTTCGACCACCAGATGTGGCTGAACGCCCTGCGGTTCTACAAGGACGAGATCGTGATCTTCGAACGCCGCATGGAGGACATCGTGCGCCGCAACAACAAGCCCGAGGTGATGGCCGAGCTGGAGCACTTCCAGAACCAGTACATCCGCGAGAAGGAGGTGATCGACGAGCTGCGCCACGACATCAAGGAGCACGAGGACTTCCTCGAGAAGGAGAGCAAGGAGCGCCCCATCGCCATCGAGCACCGCCTGTACAAGGACCATGCGGGCCTGCGCGACCGGTTCGAGACCTTCGAGAAGCTCTACGCCGAACTGAAGCACGAGTTCTACACCTGGGCCACCCGCTGGATGTAAGCCAGCCCCACACCCCTGTGCGAAAGGACCGGTCCCCCGGTCCTTTCGTGTTCCCGGGGACCTGATGTTCATCAGGAGGAACGCCCACATCCGTCATGGTATGCCCCCCTGCCCCGTCGTTCCTTGGGGTTCCATACTCAATGCCATGACCCTCTTGGAACGCAAACCCCGCCCCTTCCACAGCGATGCGTGGGACATGCCCATGCGGCCGCTGCAGGAACGCTTCAAGCACGGCACGGACCTTCCGGCCGTGAACATCAAGGATGCCGGCGATCACTTCCTGCTTGAGGTGGCCGTGCCCGGATTCCGCAAGCAGGACCTCAAGGTGCAGGTGGACCATGGCGTGCTGCACATCAGCAGTGAACGGCGGGAGGAGTCACGGGAGGACAGCGACCGGTACGCCCGGCGCGAGTTCCACTACAGCGCGTTCGAGCGGCTCTTCAGGCTGCCGGAGGAGGCGGATGACGAGCAGGTGAAGGCCACCTGCACGGACGGCGTCCTGCGACTCACCATCGGCAAGCGTGCCGTGGCCCACGACAGGCCCGGCCGGCAGGTCAAGGTGGAGTGAGCACCGCGGTCCCGGGGCCGTCACATGCCAAGCCCCCCCCCGCGGTCACGCACCGTGACGGCAGGATGAACGGCCCGATGACCGGAAATGACGGATGTCATCTTTCGACGAATAACGACCCGGTACGTTCGCGCCTTATCGGCAGGCCACCCGCTCCGGGGTGCATCCCGCATCAGATGAAAGGAACCGCTCCATCCGGCCAGTTGCTGGCGCTGATACAGGCCTTGGACAAGGGTCCCGGCAAGGGGGGCTACCTGTCCATGCTGCGTTCCGCCGACATCCCCTTGGTGGAGCTGGAGCCCTTCAGCTCGTGGAACGAGCGGCATTACACCCGCAACTGCATCGTGCAACGCGAGGCGTACGAGTTGCTGCTGATCTGCTTCGAGAAGGGACAGCGCACCTCCATCCACGACTACAACACCGAAGAGGCCTACGTGCGGCCGATGGTGGGCGCTGTGCTCGAGGAGCGGTACGAGCCGGAGCCGCAGGGGGGCGTACGGCAGGTAGGCTCTGTGCTGCTCAGCCCGGAGAGCGTAAGCCACCTGCACGACGGGCACAGCATACACCGCTACGTGAACGCGTTCCCGGGCAGGTCCATGACCTTGAACCTGTATGCCCGCCCCCTGCGCAAATGGCGGGTGTATGACGAGCGCACCGGCAGTTCCCACATGGGCCCGGCCGACTCCTGAACCGCACCGTACCTCACCGGCGGCATATCTTGCCGGAGATGAGCGAGCTGAAGAGCCCGATACGGAGCGCGGAGGTCTCCACCGTATGCGAGCTGTTGTTCCGCACGGCGGCCGAGGGACTTGTGGTGGTGGATGCCACGGGCCTCATCGTACTGCTGAACCCAAGGATGGAGGAGCTTTTCGGCTACGCCTTGGACGAGCTGGAAGGCAGGCCCATCGAGGTGCTCATCCCCGAGGCCGTGCGCAACAGGCACCAGGCCCAGCGGCAGCACTACCAGGACCAGCCCGCCAAGCGCCCCATGGGCATCGGCCGGGAGCTTTTCGGCCGCCGGAAGGATGGCTCCGTCTTCCCGGTGGAGGTGAGCCTCAACCACTTCGAGCTCGGCGGCCAGCGCTACGTGATGGGCCTGGTGAGCAACGTGACCCTGCGCAAGCAGGCCGAGGATGAGCTGCACCGGGTGAACGCCGAACTCGAACAACGGGTGGCCGAACGCACACGCGAGCTGGAGCGGGCCACCGAGAGCGTGAACGAGGCGCTGGAGAAGGAACGTGAGCTCAACGCGCTCAAGTCGCGCTTCCTGTCCATGGCCTCGCACGAGTTCCGCACCCCCCTGGGCACCATCCTCAGCTCGGTGGACCTGATCGGCAAGCATACCGCCGGCAGTGCAGTGGACGAGCGGGTGGGCCGCCATGTCTCGAAGATCCGCAGCAAGGTGCGTGAGCTCACCGGCATCCTCAACGATTTCCTGTCCCTGGACAAGCTCGAACAGGGCCAGGCCTCGGTGCATCCCTCGGGCTTCGACATCGTGCACCTGTCCATCGACCTGCTCGAGGAACTGCGCCCCCTCGCGCGGCCCGGCCAGGAGCTGGATTACGACCATGCGGGCGAGGAAAGGCATCTGTTCCAGGACCGCCAGATGCTGGCCAACGTGATCAGCAACCTGGTGAACAACGCCATCAAATACAGCCCGCAGGACTCCCCCATCCACGTGCGCACACGCATCGCAGACGGCCTGCTGCACCTGGAGGTGGCCGACCAGGGCATGGGGATCCCCGACGAGGACCAGGAGCACCTGTTCGAGCGTTTCTTCCGGGCCGGCAACGTGGTGAACGTGCAGGGCACCGGCCTGGGCCTTAACATCGTGCGCAAATACCTGGAACTGATGCACGGTGACATCGGCTTCCGCAGCAAGGTGGGCGAAGGCACCACCTTCACCGTCACGCTACCCGTGAACCTCGACGTTCCACCACCCACCAAAGACGCACCATTCCCATGAAGACCATCCTGTTGATCGAGGACGATGCGGACATGCGTGACAACATCGCCGAGATCCTTGAGCTGGCCGACTACCACGTGGTGCGGGCAGAGAACGGCAAGCGCGGCGTGGAGCTCGCCAAGAAGGCCCCCCCCGACCTCATCCTGTGCGACATCATGATGCCCGAGCTGGACGGCTACGGCGTGCTGCACATGCTGTCCAAGACCCCCGCCACCGCCGAGGTGCCCTTCATCTTCCTCACGGCAAAGGCCGAACGGAGCGATGTGCGGCGCGGAATGGACCTGGGTGCCGACGACTACCTCACCAAGCCCTTCGAAGAAAGCGAACTGCTCAATGCCGTGGAAGGCAGAATGCGCCGCAGCCAGGTCTTCCGCAAGGGCTTCGACCAGAGCATGGCCGGGTTGGAGAACTTCCTGGACCAGGCCCGGGGCATCGAAGGGCTCAACGACATCGCCCGGG
>JBIJCH010000171.1:0-5423 GCA_044344815.1 Flavobacteriales bacterium
TTCGCCGCTGTACATCGGTGACAGCCGCGTGCGGCAGGATGTGCGCGACGGGCTCGCGGCCGACCCCCTCACCACGCGCGAGGTGGGCGGTGAGGACGCCGTGGTGTACCGCACCGACTACCTGCGCAACAGCGACCTGGAGCAGCTGAAGACCCGCCAGAACGCGGCCAGCCGCTCCTACCTCGCCTCGGGCAAGTTCGATATCGCCACCACGCCCAGCATCAACCTCACCCTGGGCGGAAGCTTCGACCAGAACCAGTTCCAGAACTACAACCGAGACAACGCCCTGCTGAACGCGGAGAACAACGGGCGCGTGAAGAACCAGACCTGGCGTGGCTTCGTGAAGTTCACCCAGCGCTTCAACAGCAGCGAGGAGGACGAGGGTGCCGAGGCCCGGAAGAAGGGCGGCATCCGCAACGCGTTCTACACCCTGCAGTTCGACTACTCCCAGTTCTCGCGGAAGATCGAGGACGAGCAGCACCGCGACCGCGTGTTCGACTACGGCTACCTCGGCCGCTTCCAGCGCTTCCTCGCGCCCACCTACGAGCTCACCGATGCCGGTACGGCCAACGCCCGCTACACGCAGTCGGGTTTCCGCGACACGGTGGTGACCTACGAGGCCGGTGACCTGAACCCCGATGCCGCGGCGGTGACCTCCAGCTATTTCGGACTGTTCGAGCCTGAGGTGTTCCCCGTCGAGCTGCTGTTCGGCGCAGGCCAGCCCTTCGATCCCTCCTATCAGGGCTACTACGAGAACTTCGAGGAGATCCTGGCCCGCAACGGCCGACGCAATGGCGACCAGCCCCTGCCCGTGTACGGCTTGTGGAACAACATCGGGTTGGTGAACAACCAGTACCTCGAGTCGCAGAACCAACAGGTGCGCATTTCGGCCATCGGATCGGCCGACATCGGCAAGCATGCCGTGTCGGTGGGTGTGGAATATGAGCAGATCACCAGCCGCACGTACAACCTGGGGCCTGTAGGCCTCTGGACCCGCGCCCGCCAGCTGGCCAACTTCCACATCCTGGAGCTTGACCGCAGCGACTCGGTGGTGACCTACCCGCTGGGCACAACGCCCTACGTGAGCTACGACCGCCTTGTGGGCGCCGACCAGCCCTTCTTCGACCGGAAGCTCCGCGAGGCCCTTGGCCTTGATGTGAACGGCACCGACTTCCTCCAGGTGGACGCTCTGGACCCCTCCGTGTACACGCTGGACATGTTCAGCGCGGATGAGCTGGTGAACAACGGCAACAGTTCGCTCGTCAACTACTTCGGCTACGACCACCGCGGGAACAAGGTGACCGGGCAGCGCTCGCTGGCCAGCTTCTTCGATGAGCGTGATGATGAGGGCAACTTCACCCGCATCCAGGCGCCCTTCCAGCCGATCTACATGGCGGGCTACGTGATGGACAAGTTCGCGTTCGACGACATCATCTTCAACGTGGGCGTGCGGGTGGACCGCTACGACGCGAACCAGAGCGTGCTGCGCGACAAGTACCTGTGGCGCAACGCCTATACGGCGGGCAGCTCGGTGCCGGTGGCAAGCGTGCAGAACGACCTCGCCAACCGCCCGAGCAACATCGGCGACGATTACGTGGTGTATGTGGACAACCTGGAGAACCCGACCTCGGTGGTGGGTTACCGCGATGGGGACAATTGGTACAACGCCGATGGCGTGCAGCTCGCCGACCCCTCGCCGCTGCGCACCTCCGAAGGCATCGCGCCCTACCTGATCCGCTCCAGCGATGGCAGCCTGAACGGCGACCTCCCCGGCAGCCGCCTCACCAAGGACGCCTTCGAGGATTACAAGCCCGCGGTGAACGTGATGCCCCGCATCGCGTTCAGCTTCCCGATCAGCGACGAGGCCGTGTTCTTCGCGCACTACGACATCCTCACCCAGCGTCCCACGAGCGCCTCGCGCCTCGACCTGTTCGGTTACTCCTACATCGACTACGAACTGGGCTTCCAGCAGGTGCTCACCAAGGCCAGCTCGCTGAAGATCTCCGCCTTCTACCGCGAGCTGCGCGACATGATCCAGATCCGCAACGTGGTGGATGCGTGGCCGGTGACCTACCGTACCTACGACAACCTCGACTTCGGCACGGTGAAGGGCCTCACCCTGGCCTACGATCTGCGCCGCACCGGCAACGTGTGGCTGCGCGCGAGTTACACGCTGCAGTTCGCCGACGGTACGGGCTCAGGCCCGAACACCGGCATCAACCTGATCAACTCGGGCCAGCCGAACCTCCGCAACATCTCGCCGCTCGACTTCGACCAGCGCCACCGCATCCAGACCACCTTCGACTTCCGCTATGGCGCGGGCGCCGACTACAACGGTCCGATGCTCTTCGGCAAGCCCTTCCTGCAGCGCACCGGTATCAACGTGGTGGGCATCCTGGGCAGCGGCACGCCCTACAGCGCCAGCAGCCGCGTGATCAACGAGGGCCAGGGCATCGGCAGCCACGCCCTCACCGGTTCGCTCAACGGTGCACGCCTGCCCTGGCAGTTCACCACCGACCTGCAGCTGGACCGCGACATCCCCCTCCTCTTCAACAAGGACAAGGGGGAGGACAAGGCGAAGAGCACCAACCTGAACGTGTTCCTGCTGGTGACCAACGTGTTCAACACGGAGAACATCACGGGCGTGTGGCGCGCAACGGGTTCGCCCACGGACGACGGATACCTCGCCGCCCCGCAGTTCCAGAACGAGATCAACACCCAGACCGACCCTCAGAGCTACAGGGACCTGTACGCGCTGAAGGTGCAGAACCCCTTCAATTTCGGCGCGCCCCGTACCATCCGCCTCGGCGTCCGCTTCGATTTCTGATCCCAACGGTTCAATGCGAACGAACATGAAGAGCATGCACATCGACCGCTTCGCCAGGGCCGCCATGGTGTCCGCCTTGGCCGCCCTGACCGCCGGCCCCCTGGCCGCGCGTCAGTCAACCTGGGTGGAGAACCCCGGTGGCGGCGGCGGCAACAACGGCGGGAACGGCTCCGCCGGGATCGGCAGTGGCCCCAAGGCAAGCGGCTGCGCCCCTTCCGCCGCCATCGCGGTGCTGGAACTGAACAACGTGCGCGCCCGTATCGAAACGGGTGGCAGCATGTGGCAGAACCGCGCCTCGGGCAACGCCTCGTACTTCGTGCCCAAGAGCTCCGACCCCGCCATCATCGGCCCCAGCCCCCTGTTCGCCGGTGCGCTGTGGATGGGCGGTTACTCCCCGGACAACCAGCTGAAGCTGGCCGCCGTGCGCTTCCGCCAGGTGGGCAACGACTACTGGCCGGGCCCCCTCACCAACACCGGTGATGCCTCGGTGACCCCCGAGACCTGCCTGGCCTACGACCGCTTCTGGCGCACCAAGCGCCTTGAGGCGGCCCAGCACGATGCGTTCTACAATTGCCTGGCAGACCCCGATTGCGACCAGGCCGTGGAGTTCCCCAACGGGTACACCACGCCAACCACATTCTTCGAGTGGCCGGCCATCGGCGACGTATCGCAGGGCCAGGACCTGTACATCGCGCCCTTCTTCGACTTCAACGGGGATGGCGACTACCAGCCCACCGACGGCGACTACCCCGGTTACGACCTCGACGGTGTGGTGGATTGCAAGAGCCGTTTCCGCGAGGACCCGGTACCCCTGTTCGGCGATGAGAACCTGTGGTGGGTCTTCAACGACAAGGGCAACGTGCACTCCGAGACCGGTGGCCAGCCCATCGGCATGGAGATCCGTGCGCAGGCCTTCGCGTTCAGCACGAACGACGAGATCAATAACATGACCTTCTACAACTACGTGCTCATCAACCAGGGCACGCAGACGCTCACCAACACCTACTTCGGCCAGTGGGTGGACGCCGACCTTGGTTGCGCGAACGACGACTTCGTGGGCTGCGATGTGCAGCGCGGTCTGGGTTACGCCTACAACGGCGACGACAACGACGAGAGTTGCAACGGCGTACCGGGCTACGGTGCCCAGCCCCCCGCCGTGGGCGTTGACTTCTTCGAGGGACCCTACCAGGACGAGGACGGCGTCGACAACCCGCTCACCACCGACTGCAACCTGGCCGTGGCCCAGAAGGGGATCGTGTACAAGGGCATCGGCATCGGCTACGGCGACGGTGTGGCGGACAATGAGCGGAAGGGCATGCGCGCCTTCCTTTACCACGACAACAACAGCACCCCGCGCGGCGACCCCACGCTGGCGGTGCAGTACTACAACTACCTGCGCGGCATCTGGCGCGATGGTACGCCGAACACCTACGGCGGTACCGGTTACACCACCACGCCGGGCGCCCAACGGGCGAACTACATGTTCCCGGGCACCAGCGATCCCCTCGGCTGGGGCACCGATTGCAATCCGCAGGCGAGCTGGACGGAGGAGAACTCCAACAACGCCCCCTTCGACCGCCGCTTCATCCAGAGCGCGGGTCCCTTCACCCTTGAGCCCGGCAATTACAACAACATCACCGTGGGCGTGGTGTGGTCGCGTGCCACCGGTGGCGGTCCCTTCGCCAGCGTGCGGGAGGTGGAGCGCGCCGATGACAAGGCCCAGGCCCTGTTCGACAACTGCTTCCGCATCCTGGACGGTCCCGATGCGCCGGACCTGACGATCCAGGAGCTTGACCGCGAGCTGGTCCTCTACATCAGCAACTCGCAGAACGGCAACAACTTCCAGGAGAACTACCAGGAGCTGGACCCCACGATCCCGGAGACGGCCCCCGATCGCTTCTATCGCTTCCAGGGCTACCAGATCTACCAGTTGAAGGACGCGAACGTGAGCGTGTCAGACCTGGGCGACGTGAACAAGGCACGCCTCATCGCCCAGTGCGACGTGGAGGACACGGTGGCACAGATCGTGAACTACATCCTCGATCCGGCCATCGGCCTGCCGGTGCCCACCGAGATGGTGAACGGCGCCGATACGGGCGTGTTCCACAGCCTTCGGATCACCGAGGACGCGTTCTCCAGCGGCGACCCGCGCCTGGTGAACTTCAAGACCTATTACTTCCTGGCGCTGGCTTACGGCTACAACAACTACGAGCCATACAACCCCGACCCCAACGTGCTCACCGGCCAGGCCTTCCCGTACAAGGCCAGCCGTAAGTCGGCCACGGGCGGCATCCGCGCCTATGCCGGCATCCCCCACAAGCCCTCGCCCGAGAACGGTGGCACGGTGCAGGTGGCGGCCTACGGCACCGAGTTCCAGGTCACCCGCTTCGAGGGACAGGGCAATGGCGGCATCGAGCTCGACATGGACCAAAGCTCGGTCGATGCGATCCTGGCCGGAGCCCCCTGGCGCCGCGACGAGGTGAAGTACAAGGTGGGCCAGGGTCCCATCAGCGTGAAGGTGGTGGACCCGCTCAAGGTGCCCCAGGCCGAGTTCGAGATCTGGTTCCAGGACAGCACGCTGCTGCCCAATATGACC
>JBIJCH010000194.1:0-5050 GCA_044344815.1 Flavobacteriales bacterium
CGATCGTGGGTGGCGGTGAGGAATTGCAGCAGGGCGGGGGAGGCGAAGACGCCGGTGCCCTGCATGGCCAGGTGCTTGGCGCGGCGCAGCGTTTCCACCAGCATGAGCTCGCAGGCCACCACGGTCTTGTGCAGGTACACCTGCCAGTACATGAGGCGGCGCGCCACCAGGAACTTCTCGATGCTGTAGATGGCCTTCTCCTCCACCACCAGCCTGTCGTCCACGATCTCGAGCATCTTGATGATGCGGTCGCCGCCGATCACGCCCTCGCTCACGCCGGTGTAGAAGCTGTCGCGGTTCAGGTAGTCCATGCGGTCCACATCGAGCTGGCTGCTCACCAGCTGGTGAAGCGCATGGCGGGGATGCTGGTCGCGGAAGATCCGCAGCCCCAGCTCCAGCGCGCCGCCCATCTCCGCGTTGAGGCGGTCCATCACCAGTGCGCTCACGTCCTCGTGGCCGATGCCCTCCACCAGGCTGTGCTCCAGCGCGTGGCTGAAGGGGCCGTGCCCCACGTCGTGCAGCAGGATGGCGATGGCGGCGCCGAGGGCCTCCTCGTCGCTGATGGCGTGCCCCTTGTCGCGCAGGGTGCCGATGGCCAGGCCCATGAGGTGCATGGCGCCCAAGGCGTGGTGGAAGCGCGTGTGCAGGGCCCCGGGGTACACCAGGTGCCCCAGGCCCAGCTGCTTGATGTAGCGCAGCCGCTGGAACCACGGGTGGTCGATCAGGGCCAGCACCGTGGGGTGGGGCACCGTGATGAAGCCGTAGATGGGGTCGTTGAGGATCTTCTTGCGGGTGCTCAAGGGCGGGCGATGTCGGTTCCGGGGCGCCTTCCGTGTGTCGGCCGGTGCATGGTCGGGGACCACGCGGAAAGGCGTAAATTCACGGGCCGAAAATAGCGGATGCCCGGCGCCTTTGGCGCTGACGGTCAGGCGAAAAACCGCTGTGGGACGGACCTGATGAGCGCGAACATCCTTTGGGCGGACGACGAGATCGACCTGCTGCGGCCGCATGTGCTGTTCCTGCAGGACAAGGGCTATGCGGTGGACACCGTGAACAACGGCCTCGATGCGGTGGAGAAGGTGGGGAAGCAGGAGTACGACATCATCTTCCTGGACGAGAACATGCCCGGCCTCAGCGGGCTGGAGACCCTGAGCCGGGTGAAGGCCATCGCGCCGCACACCCCGGTGATCATGATCACCAAGAGCGAGGAGGAGCACATCATGGAGGAGGCCATCGGCAGCAAGATCAGCGACTACCTGATCAAGCCGGTGAACCCCAACCAGATCCTGCACAGTCTGAAGAAGCACCTGGAGGGCCGCCGGCTGGTGAGCGAACGCACCAACACCAACTACCAGCAGCAGTTCGGCCGCCTGAGCATGCGCCTGGGCGACAAGCACGACACCAAGGGCTGGGCCGCGCTGTACGACGAGATCGTGCGGTGGGAGCTCGACCTCAGCGGCAGCGCCGACCCCGGCATGCACGAGATCCTGCGCTCGCAGAAGGCCGAGGCCAATGAGCTCTTCAGCCGCTTCGTGGCCGACCACTACGTCGATTGGGTGAACGGCCGTGGCGGTGATGTGCCGCTGCAGAGCCACAACCTGTTCAAGACCAAGATCGCCCCGCACATCCAGGAGGGCGGCTCCCCGCTGTTCCTGGTGCTCATCGACAACCTGCGGCTGGACCAGTGGCGCGTGCTGGAGCCCATCATCGGCGAGTTCTTCAAGGTGGAGGAGCAGGGCACGTTCTACAGCATCCTGCCCACCGCCACGCAGTACGCGCGCAACGCCCTGTTCGCGGGGCTCATGCCCGGCGAGATCGAGAAGCGCTTCCCCGGCAAGTGGATCAGCGAGGACGAGGAGGGCAGCAAGAACGCCCACGAGGAGGAGTTCATGGCCGACCAGCTGAAGCGGCTGGGGAAGAACGTGAAGTACAGCTACCACAAGATCACCACGCAGGCACAGGGCCGCAAGCTGGCGGAGAACCTGGGGAACCTGATGGGGAACCCCTTCAACGCCATCGTGTACAACTTCGTGGACATGCTGAGCCACGCGCGCACGGAGATGGAGGTGATCCGCGAGCTCGCCGAGGACGACGCCGCCTACCGCAGCATCACCAAGAGCTGGTTCGAGCACAGCCCGCTGTTCGACATCGTGAAGGGCATCGCCGAGCGCGGCGGCCGCATGGTGATCACCACGGACCACGGCACCATCCGGGTGACCGAGCCGAGCAAGGTGGTGGGCGACCGCAACACCAACGCCAACCTGCGGTACAAGCACGGCCGCAACCTCACCTACGAGGAGCGCGACGTGCTGGCCATCAAGGACCCGGCGAAGGCCTTCCTGCCGCGGGCCAACGTGAGCACCGTGTACGTGTTCACCAAGAAGGACCTCTTCTTCGTGTACCCGAACAATTACAACCACTTCGTGAACTTCTACCGGAACACCTTCCAGCACGGGGGCATCTCGCTCGAGGAGATGATCGTGCCGGTGGTGTACCTCAAACCCCGCTGACGCATGAGCGCCGTGCTCCGCCTGTCAAGTGCCGATGAAGCGCCCGAACTGGCCGCCGCCCTGCTGCACGGCTGCGGCGACCGCCGCGTGTTCGCCTTCAGGGGCGAACTGGGCGCAGGCAAGACGACCCTGATCAAGGCCCTGTGCGCCGAGCTGGGCGTGGAGGCCGGGATGTCGAGCCCCAGCTTCGGCATCGTGAACGAGTACACCGCGTCTGGTGGTCCGGTGTACCACTTCGACCTCTACCGCCTGCGCAACGCCGCCGACCTGGAGCAGGTGGGCTTCACCGAATACATCGACAGTGGCCGCTATTGCTTCGTGGAGTGGCCCGACATCGCGCGCGACCTGCTGCCGCCGGACACCGTGTGGGTGCGCATGCAGGAGCACTCCGGCGGCGAACGCACCGTGCAGCTCGACCTCAACCCCGCGCCGCGCGCCGCGGCGCCCGTCGCATGAGCACCAGCCAGGAACTCCTCAAGCAGCTCGCCCGCGAGGTGGCGCTGCTCCCCCAGGAACAGGCACAGGCCACGGACCGCAAGGGCCGCAACCTGTTCATCGGCATCCCCAAGGAGACCAGCTTCCAGGAGCACCGCGTGCCCCTCACGCCCATCGCCGTGGCCACGCTGGTGAGCCGCGGGCACGATGTGCTGGTGGAGCGCGGCGTGGGCCAGGCCGTGCAGTTCCAGGACAACGACTACACCGAGGCCGGCGCCCAGGTGGTGGAGAGCGCCGAGGAGGTCTTCAAGGCCGACCTCATCATCAAGGTGGCCCCGCCCAGCCTGAAGGAGATCGAGCTGCTGCGCCCGCGGCAGATCCTCATCTCGGCACTGCAGCTCACCGTGCAGCCCAAGGATGCGCTGCGCAGGATGATGGACAAGAAGGTGACCGCCGTGGCCTGGGACTTCATCAAGGATCGCGAGGGCATCTACACCATCATCCGCGCGATGGGCGAGATCGCGGGCAACACCAGCATCCAGATCGCCGCGGAATACCTCAGCAGCGACAAGGGCGGCCAGGGCCTCATGCTGGGCGGCATCAGCGGTGTGGCCCCGGCCGAGGTGGTGATCATCGGCGCCGGCACCGTGGGCGAGTTCGCCACGCGCGCCGCCATGGGCCTGGGCGCCAGCGTGAAGGTCTTCGACAAGAGCATCTACCGCCTGCGCCGCCTGCAGAGCGACCTGGGCCAGCGCATCTACACCAGCGTGATCCAGCCCGAGGAGCTCAAGCAGGCCCTCATGCAGGCCGATGTGGCCATCGGCGCCCTGCGCCCCGAGCACGGCCGCACACCCATGGTGGTCACCGAGGACATGGTGAGCGAGATGAAGGCCGGCAGTGTGATCGTGGACGTGAGCATCGACCGTGGCGGCTGCTTCGAGACCAGCCACGTCACCACGCATACGGACCCCGTCTTCAAGGAATATGGCGTGATCCACTACTGTGTGCCGAACATCGCCAGCCGCGTGCCCCGCACGGCGAGCTACGCGCTCAGCAACATCTTCGGACCCATGCTCCTCACCATGGGCGACCGCGGCGGCTTCGAGGAGCTCATCAAGAAGGACCTGGGCCTGCGCCACGGCGTGTACCTGTACAACGGCGCGCTCACCAGCGAGATCCTGTCCGAGGCCTTCCGCCTGCCTTACAAGGACCTGGACATCCTGCTGGCGGCCTTCTGAGATCCGGTACATGGACCTCAAGCGTCGCCTCAAGCTCTACCTCGTCGGCCTGCTGCTCGGCGGTGCGCTCTCGTGGCTATTCTTCAAGCAGCGCCTCACCAACACGGCGTGGATGCCCGAGGACCGCATCAAGCTGCGCCTGAAGACCACCTTGCTCAAGGCCCATCCCACCGCCGAGGCCCAGATGGCGCAGTGGCCCACGGACCTCAACGCCGTCCGTGCCTCCATTGACAGCGCCGAGGTGCTCTTCAAGGACACGCGCCGCAGCGGCGATAGCCTCTATTACTCCATCCAGGCCCCGGTATCAGGGCGCAAGGCACTGCTCACCGTGCTGGCGTTGCGCGACTACCGCGCGGATTCCACAGCGACGCTCTGGGAGTTGAAGGCGAGGTGATCGACCTGGTCTAGCCGGGGAATCGCTCCATGAACATCGTCGCGGTCGGCTTCAATCCGCTCGGCAGCCTGTTCAGTGCTTCCTGGATGAAGCTGTGGGGGATGTCCTTGAACAGGGCTTGTGCCACGCCGCCAGCGATGCAGCCAACGGTATCCGCATCACCCCCCAGGCTGATCGCATTCCGGATCGCGCTTTCGAAATCGTTCGCTTCGAGCGCGGCAATGAGGGCCTCGGGTACAGTGCCCGCACAGCTTTCATTGAAGGTGTAGGTCGCCCTGATCTGCTCCACACCGCGCTTCAGGTCATAGCCGAACCTGTCCGTGATGAAGGTCCTCAGTTCTTCTTTGGTCGAACCTTGTCTTGCAAGGAATATCGCTGCAGCGGTCGCTTGGGCGCCCTTGATGCCTTCGGGGTGATCATGTGTTACGGCGGCGCTGCGTCGGGCTTCGGCCAGGACGTCCTCCCATGCCAGT
>JBIJCH010000360.1:0-2982 GCA_044344815.1 Flavobacteriales bacterium
GTGGGGGCCTTCCAGCCGGTGCCCTCGGGCGATGCCGACCAGATCCGCACATGGTAGGTGGTCGTGTCGGTGACCTCCTCGTTGTCGTTGAGCTCGCCGCGAAGCGTGCTCAGGTACAGTGTGCCCGTGCTGTCGGTGCGGCCTGCGAACTCGCTGTCGTAGCTGTTGATGGGCTCGGGCAGGTGCTCGATGGTCACGTCGGGGTCGGGCTTGCGCAGCGCGTCCTGGGCGAGCCTGCATCCCTGCAGGCCGGTCTCCGCGCGCAGGGCCTCGAACGAACCCTTGCCCGCTTCGCGCTTGCGCAGTTTCTCCCACGAGCGCCTGGCGTCCTCGTAGTTGCCGCTGCACATCTGCATCTCCGCCAGCCAGCGCAGCGCCTCGGGGTGCGAGCGGTCCAGGTCCTTGCGGTGCACCTTCTCGTAGAGCTCGGCGGCCTTCGCGTACTGGTTGCTCAGGCGGCAGGCCTCGGCGCACTTCCATTGCAGCTCCATGCGGCCGGGCTCCAGGTTCAAGGCCTCGGCATAGAACCGCGAGGCGCCGTAGCGGTCGTTCCGTTCGAGCGCCGCATCGCCCCAGGCGGTCCATTGCTCCACGGACTGTCCGGACAGGTGCATCGAGGCCAGGGCGAGCCAGGGCAGGAGGTGGGAGCGCAGGCGCATGGTCACAGCAGGTCGGGGCATGCCTTGAAGCGGGCGGGGACGGCGGGGCGCTTGCGGAGGATGCGCACCAGGGTGAACTCGATGCCGCCGCGGTTCCGGCTGGCGGGCACCAGGTCGCTGAAGTTGATGTCGTAGCTCATGCCGAAGGTCCAGTCGTCGCGCTCGAAGCCGGCGAACACATAGCCCGCGTCCTCGGCGCGCCAGAACACGCCGCCCTGCAGTGCGCGCAGCACGCCGTAGCGGTCGGTGAGGATGTAGCGCACGTTGCCGCCGATGTCGAGCTCGCGGAAGGGCCCCTGGGCCATGTACTGGAGCATCGGCATCACGTCCACGCGCCCGCTCACGGGGAACTGGGTGAGCACGCTGAAGGTGGTGCGGCCGTCCAGGGGCTCCCCTTCGGTGTTGAAGAACCCGATGCGGGGCCTGGTGAGGTTGAACAGCCCGAGTCCCACCTGCACCAGCTCGCGCGGTGCGGGATGGTAGCGGTACAGGGCGCCGGCATGCAGGTCGAAGCGGGTCAGCGCATCGCGGGCGAAGCCCTCGCCGGTGGGCAGCGAGGGGTCGTAGTAGAAACCGTTGTACTGGTTGTCGAACGCGAGGTCCCTGTAGTCGATGTGGATCGCGCTGAGCCCGGTCTGCACGCCGCCGGTGAGGCTGTGCGTACCTCCGTTCCACCGTTGTGTCCAGCTTGCACCCAGGTCGAAGTGGAAGGTGTTGAGGCGCGAGTCGCCCGCGCGGTCGTTGTACAGCCAGGTGCCCAGGCCCAGCCCCTTCACACCGAAGGCGTCGGCCATGTCGCCCCCGGCGCCGAAGGTGCGGTACGGCTGTGTCACGGCGCGCCACTGCTGGCGGAACACGCCGCCCATGCGGTACTGCCCGTCGAACACGCCGATGCTGGCGGGGGTGAGCGCGTAGGGGGTGTTGAAGAACTGGCTGAAATGGATGTCCTGGCCCCGCGCCGTCACCAGCGTCGTCAGCATCATCAGGAGCAGGGCCGTGCGCTTGGTCATCGGATCACGGTCACGTTGCCCTTCTTGAAGAACGACTGCCCGCCTTCACAGTCCACCCGCATCCAGTACACGAACACGGCGGGGTCCACTGGCTTGCCGTTGAAGGTGGCGTCCCAGCCGTTCGCCTGGTCGGTGGTCTCGAACACGAGCTCGCCCCAGCGGTCGAAGATCTTGAGCTCGAGCCCGGTGATGTTCCGCCCGCGCACGAACAGCACATCGTTGTTGCCGTCCCCGTTCGGGGTGAACGCGTTGGGCAGGAAGATGTCGGGCTCGTCGCAGACGAACTCGAACACGCGCACGGTCACGGAGGCCGAGGCGGTGCAGATGCTGTCGCTCACGGTCACCGTGAAGGTGGTGGTGCCCTCCACCACGGCGGTGGGCGCAGCGTTCGCGGGATCGCTCACGGCGCCGGCCGGGCTCCACGCGTAGGTCACGCCCGAGGCCGGTGTGGCCTGCAGTTGCACGGTGGTCCCGGCTGTGACGATCGGCTGGTCCACGCTGGCGGTCACCTCTGCTGTGTTCACCGCGGACACCTGCACGGTGATGGAGCCGCTCCAACTGCATCCGGCCGGGCTCTGGACCGCCACGGTGAAGGTGGATGTGACCGGTGGAGCGACGGTCGCCTGGGCGGTGCCCTGGCCGCTCACGATGGCGTTGGGCGGCGACCAGGTGAAGCTCGATCCCGCATCGGCGCCGAGCACCTGCAGGATGGCCTGCTGGTCGGCGCACACGAGCGTTTCGCCGGTGAGGGCGGCCGCGGCGAGCTCCACGTTCACCAGCACGCTGTCGGTTCCACTGCATGCGTTGTCGAGCCCGCGTACGTGGAACCAGCCACTGCTGTTCACAGGGATGGTGGCCGTGCTGTCCGTAAGCGGCGCGTTCAGCGTGTCGGTGAAGGCGGCGTTGCTCGACCATTGGAAGAGCGTGGTGCTGCCGAAGCCGTTCGCGGTGAGCGTGGCGCTGGCATTGGGTCCGCAGAGGGTCTGCGCAGGACCGGCATCGATCACGCCGCTGGCCACCTCCACCTGCTGCGTGGCCGTGGTGGTGCACAGGCCGTTGGAGATGGTGAGGGTGTACGTGGTGGTCTGCGCCGGCGTGGCGATGGGGTTGGCCACGGCGGGGTTGCTCAGCCCGGTGGCGGGCGACCACTGGTAGGTGATGCCCGGTTCGGGGATCGGCAGCACGCCGATCTGCACGCTCTCGCCGGCGCATACGGCGGTGTCGGGAAGCTGGTACGAACCGGTGCCCAGCACCACCACCTGCTGGCTGAGGGTGTCGGCCTGGTTGCAGGTGGCCGCGTTGGAGGCGATTAG
>JBIJCH010000174.1:0-5346 GCA_044344815.1 Flavobacteriales bacterium
TCACGAACCGCTGCGTCCACGCGCGCTGGTCGTCGCGCAGTTCGATCACGTAGGCGCCTGGCGCCAGCGCGCTGACGTCCACATCGCCGCTGCCATTCGTGAGCGCGAAGGCCATCACCATCCGGCCGTACGCATCGATCACCCGGGCCTGGAGGCGACCGTTGGCGGCGGGCACCCGCACGGTGACCACGGTGCTGGCGGGGTTCGGGTAGAGCACGACGGCCTCATCGGCACCGCGCAGCTCGCTCACACGCGTCACGATGTTCTGCCCGCTGATGAGCCACAGGTCGGGGTCGAGGATCGCGCTGTCCGCCTGGAAGGGCAGGTTGAAGCTGAAGACCTCACCGTTGACGGTGTTGTCGATCACGATGAGGGTGTCCGTGTTGGCGTTCTTGAACCGCACGGGCACGGGCAGTTCGAAGAAGGACACGCTGGGGTGCGAAGGGCTCTGGTACAGCGTGAGGTCCACGTTGCCGTTGGCGTCCTGGCTCCAGGGCAGGGTGTAGGTGGGGAAGCCCTCGCCGTTGTACCAGTCGGCCATGAAACCGTCGAGGTCCACGCCGCTGGCGGCCTCCAGGTGGTCCTGCAGCTGGAAGGTGAGCGCGCTGCCGTAGGCGATGTCGGAGTCGTTGAGGTAGTTGCCCACGCCGGCGAACCAGGCGCTGTCGCCGCACACCCAGCGCAGCATGTGCAGCACCATGGCGCCCTTGGCGTAGCTGAGCCGACCGCTGAAGATGCGCGCCACATCGGTGGTGTCGGTCACGAACACGCTGCCGCCGGGCTGGCTGGTCACGTTGTTGATGCGCCCCTGCTTGAAGGGCATCCAGAACTGCGGCACCAGGAACTCGTAGCACAGGCCGCTGAGGTAGGTGGCGAAGCCCTCGTTGAGCCAGATGTCCTCCCAGCTTCCGCAGGTCACCTTGTTGCCGAACCACTGGTGCGCCAGTTCGTGCGCCATCAGCTCGTAGTTCCATGCGCCCATGGAGGTCATCGTCTGGTGCTCCATGGCGCCGCCCCAGCCGAAGCGCACGTGGCCGTACTTCTCATCGGCGAAGGGGTACAGGCCGAAGAGGTCGCTGAAGAGCTGCATCTGCGACGCGCACTGGGCGGTCATGTTCTGCGCGTCCTGCACCTCTTCGGGCCAGGCATAGTTGAGGATGGGGATGGTGTCGTTGCCGATGATGCAGAGGTCGGTGTAGGCGGCGTAGTTGGACACCGCCGTGGCGACCAGGTAGAACGCAATGGGGTGGCGGTGCTTCCAGTGGTAGGTGACCTGGGCGTTGCCGGGGATGCTGTCCACCAGGAGCCCATTGCCTGCCGCGCGGTTGCCGTAGGGCACGGAGATGAAGAGATCGATGGAGTCGGCCTTGTCGAAGAGGTCCTCCTTGCAGGGCCACCAGTCGCTGGCACCGAAGGGCTGGCTCAGGGTCCACAGCATGGGCGCACCGTTGTGGTCGCCGGTCTCGAACGAGCCGAAGCCCGAGGAGGGCGGCACGCCGGCATAGCTCACGGTGATCGAATCGGCGGTGCCGGTGGCGAACGTGCCGGGTAGCACCACGCCCAGGCGATCTGCGGCATGGACGAAGGGCAGCGGCACACCGTTGCGGTCCGCGCTGTACACCGTCAGCGAGTCGCTGAGGTCGAGCCACAGCGTGTCCAGGTCGGCGGTGGTGGTGAAGTGGGTGGTCACCGAACCGCTGATGGCGCGCACGGCCGGATCAAGGTCCCATGCGCAACGGTTGTAGTTCACATCGAACCCACGCGCGGGCTGGCCGGACTGGCTGCGCAGCATCAGGGTTTGGTGGCCCAGGCGTTCGGCGTGTGCCACCTCATCGAGCACGGCATGGTCATAGACGAACTGGGCGCTGCCGGACAGGCCGGTCAGCAACGGAAGCAGGGCAAGAAGGCGCATCACCGTAAAGGTACGGTGGCCACAGGCCGGACGGCCTCAGCGCACGGCGCGCAGGATGGCCTGCACGGCCTCGCTGCGCCCCATGGTGTAGAAGTGCAGGCAGGGCGCCCCGCGCTCGGTGAGCTCGCGTGCCTGGCGGATGCCCCATTCGATGCCCACCTGCTTCACCTCCTCATCAGTGCGGCACTTCGCGAGCTCGTCGCTGAACTCCACGGGCAGGTCGAGGTGGAAGGTCTTCGGGATGAAGGCGATGTGCTTGCGCGTGGTGAGGGGCTTGAGGCCGGGGATGATGGGCACGGTGATGCCCTCGGCGCGGCAGCGGTCCACGAAGGCGAAGTACTTCGCGTTGTCGAAGAACATCTGGGTCACCAGGTACTCCGCGCCGGCGTCGACCTTGCGCTTCAGGTAGGCGATGTCGGTGGTGAGGTTGAGGGCCTCGGGGTGCTTCTCGGGGTAGCAGGCGGCGCCGATGCAGAGGTCGGTGGGGGCGGCCTCCTCCTCCTCCTCGTGCAGGTACTTGCCCTTGTTGAGGCCCGCGATCTGGCTGATCAGGTCCTCGGCGTGGGCGTGCCCGTCGCGTTCGGGGATGAACTGGCTCTCGCTCTTGATGGCATCGCCGCGCAGGGCCAGCACGTTGTCGATGCCCAGGAAGTTCAGCTCGATCAAGGCGTCCTCGGTGTCCTCCTTGCTGAAGCCGCCGCAGATGAGGTGGGGCACCGTGTCGATGTTGTACTTCGCCTTGATCATGGCGCAGATGCCCACGGTGCCGGGGCGTTTGCGCACGCGCACCTTCTGCAGCAGCCCGTGGCCGCGCTCCTTGTAGATGACCTCCTCGCGGTGGTAGGTCACGTTGATGAAGCTCGGGCCGAACTCCAGCAGCGGATCGATGGCGGCGTAGATGGAGCGGATGTCCTTGCCCTTGAGGGGCGGAAGGATCTCGAAGGAGAGCAGGGTGCCCTTGGCGCTGCGGAGGTGATCGATGACCTTCATCGGGTGGGCGAAGATAGCCCGCCGCGGATAGCACCGCCCGCGGGTCCGGCTCAGCGCAGCAGGGTCACCGGGCCGGCGTACTCCTTGTCATCCACCTTCAGCACGAAATAGTAGGTGCCCTCCGGCACGTCACGCGCCTGCCAGGTGTTCTTGTAGTTGTTCGCCGAGAAGATCTCCTGGCCCCAGCGGTTGTACACCACCAGGTAGGTCCCGGTGAAATACTCCACGCCGGGGAACTCGAGCCTGTCGTTCAACCCGTCACCATTGGGGCTGAACACGTTGGGCACGATGATCTCGGCCGGGCGCACCACCTGAGTGTAGGTGTAGGTGTCCGTGCAGCCATCGGCGGTCGTCACCGTGAGCGTGATCTCGTAGTTGCCCGGCGTGGTGAACAGCGCGGAGGTCGAGGTGACACCGGGCGAGGGTGCCCCCGCCACGGTCCACGCGTAGGTGATGATGTTGGCCCCGTTGCCCGTGGACGCGTCGGTGTAGGTGACTGTGGTGCCAGGAAGCACCGCCCCATCCGGGTTCCCCGTGAAGAAGGCGGTGGGGTCGGGTGCGCTCAGGACGTTCACCGCAGGGCTTGTGCCCTGGCAGCCATTGGCGTCGGTCACGGTCACGGACCAGGCGCCCGTGCCCACGGAGACCGTGGGCGTGGTGGCCCCGTTGCTCCAGAGGTAGGCGTCGTAGGCGGCATTCACGCCCAGCAGGGAGGGCTCACCGCCGCAGTTGACGAGCGTGCCCGTGATCACCGGCGTGGGCGCCGGGGTCTCCACCACGTTCACCACGTTGGATCCGAAGGTGCAGTACCCCGCGGTCACCTGCAAGTCGTATGTGCCCGGCCCCACCTGCACCGAGTTCCCGGTGGCCCCGTTGCTCCAGGTGTAGGTGTCGTAGAGCGGTGGCACGGTCAGGGTGGCGGTCTGGCCGGCGCAGACCGTGCTGTCGCCGGTCACCACGGGCGGCGGCAGGGTGGTGAAGTACACGTCCACCACGATGTCGATGGAGGTGGTCAGTGGCGGGGTGCCGTTATCCGTTGCGGTGAACGAGATGGTGTGCAGCCCCTGGTCAGCGGCGGTGGGGAGGAACTGGCCCTGTACCAGCACGTTGGTGTTGCCGCTGGTGTTGACCACCTCGGTGTAGCTGGGCAGCGTGGGGGCGAAGGAGCTGGCCACCACGGTCTGGATTTGTTCGGGGGCCAGGAAGTTCATGTCGATGGTCACCAGCTGGCCGGTGCATACGCGCACGGTGTCGCACAGGAAGGTGCTGCTGGCGATGGGCGGGATGTTCTGCGTGCTCACCGCCGTGGTGAACACGAAGTTCTGGTTGTCGAGCCAGTCCACGCCATCGGGTGCGCCGAACGGACCATCGTAGGCAGCCCCTGGCGCGTCGAAGGTGCCGAACTGGATGTAGTCCACCGCGTTGCCGCGGTTGGCCCCCACCACGGCCGGGATGCCGCCGAAGCCGTTGACCCCCTGCGAGGCGGCGCCGGTGGTCCAATCCATGTTCTTGTAGCAGAAGCTCACGTTCTTGCCCAGGCCGATCACCGGGTCGGTACCGTCGGTGATGATCAGCTGGAACGAGTTCTTCTTGTCCGTCTGGGAGCTGAAGTAGCCCACGTCCACCCAGTTCACATAGAGCGCGGTCGGGGTCACCTTGTACAACACCTGCCCTCCGTTCAAGCCCATGCCATCATCGCCGCGGGTGTCCACGTCGGCCCAGAACGGGGCCACCATGATGAACTGGTTGTTGGGGAACGGCGTGGCCGAGAAGGTGCCATACGGGTTCTGGAAGGAGATGTTGCCGTTGTTGTTGATGAAGAGCGTGGTGTAGAGGTCCCCGTACAGATTGAACTGGAACGGAATGGTGATGACCCCCGAGGAGAGGTCATCATTGGGGCCCATGGCCAGGGTGTAGGTCGCATCGGGCTCGATCCAGCAGTTGCAGTCGCCGTTCACACCGCCCCCCTTGGGCACGCCGATCCGTCGCTTCGGGTCCTTCGTGATGGCCGGGGTGATGGGGGGCTGCGCCGGCCAGGTCACGTGGTATTGCTCCGGCAGCGACGAGGTGGCCTTCATCTGCGCGTACTGCGCCGGGGTCAGCTGCACCAGCTGCGCGTTCACCGGCGCCTGCAGGAACAGAAGGGAAAGTACAGGAAGTATGGAGCGGAGCGTTCTCACGGGAAATGCGATTAAGGAGCGGAGGTCACTTCAGGAGCGTCACGGTGCCGAACCAGTCCTCGCGTTCGGCGGTGAACGCCTTGCGGGCGATGAGGCGCCATACATAGACGCCCTGTGGCAGGATGTCTCCGCCATCCTTGTGGCGGCCGTCCCATCCCTGCCGGGCATCGTTCGTCTCGAACACCAACTGGCCCCAGCGGTCGAAGATCATCAGCTGGTGCTCCTTCTCCACCATGTCCGCCAGGATGGGGAAGAAGATCTCGT
>JBIJCH010000240.1:0-4439 GCA_044344815.1 Flavobacteriales bacterium
TGCTCGACCTGCTGGCCAACAACAACTGGGAGCGGCCCATCTACTTCGCCGTCACCACCGGGCCCGACAGCTACATCAACCTGCAGGACCACTTCCGCCTGGAGGGCCTCACCTACCGCCTGGTGCCCAAGTTCAGCCGCCAGCGCAACCCGAACACCTTCGGCACCGTGGGCACCGATGTGATGTTCGACAACGTGATGAACAAGTTCAAGTGGGGCAATATGGACTCGCAGGAGGACATCTACCTGGACGAGAACATCCTGCGTATGACCACCAACCTGCGCCTGCAGATCGCCACCCTGGCCGATGCGCTGGCGGCCGAAGGGCGCAAGGACGATGCGAAGAAGGTGCTCGACCTGAGCCTGGAGAAGATGCCCGAGCGCAACGTGCCCTACGACCGCATCATGCTGCCGGTGATCGAGGCCTATTACGCCGCCGACGACAAGGCCACCGCGGCAGCCCTGGCCGACCGCCTGTTCACGATCATGGACGAGAACATGGCCTACATGCTGAGCCTCGAGCCCGAGTTCGCCAACAAGGTGGACCAGGAGATGGACATCACCATCGCGGTGATGCAGCGCCTGGCCACGACCACCCAGCTGCGCGACCCGACGGACCCGGTGACCGAGCGGCTGAAGGCCCGCATGGACGAGGTGGCCATGCTGTACGAGGCGAAGCGCGAGGAGATGGAGGCTGCGGACCGGCGAACGGTGAAGATGCGGTTCTGATGCGGCTCCGGCTGATCTCCACGGTGCTCCCGCTGATCCATCAACTGGACAAGCGGCTTCTTTGGCGCGTGGACACCAAGGAGAAGGTGCTGTACCTCACCTTCGACGACGGCCCCATCCCGGAGCTCACCCCCTGGGTGCTCGACACCCTGAAGGCACACGGGGCCAGGGCCACCTTCTTCTGCCTTGGGCGCAACGTGGAGGCGCATCCTGCCCTCTTCCAACGGCTGATCGATGAGGGGCACGCCGTGGGCAACCACACCTACGACCACCCCAGCGGATGGCGCTCGGAACGCAGCGCCTACTACCGCAGTGTGCTGCGCTGCCAGGCGCTCACCCGCACCGACCTCTTCAGGCCGCCATACGGACGTGCCACCAGCTCACAGATCAGCACGCTGCGCAAGCGCTACACGCTGGTGATGTGGGACGTGCTCAGCGGCGATTTCGAGGAGCGGATGACCGGGCAGGATTGCGTGGACATCGTGCGGGCCAAGGCAAGGCCCGGATCGATCATCGTGTTCCACGACAACCTTCTGTCGGAGATCCGCATGCGCTATGCCCTGCCCCGTGTGCTGGAGCACTTCACGAAGCTGGGCTACCGCTTCGATCCGCTCCCCGCGACCACCACGGGTTGACCGGCCTCGCGCCAGGCGCCCATGCCGCCTTCCAGGTCGCGCACCTCCCGGAAGCCCATGCGTTGCATGCGCGTCATCGTCTGGCGTGAACGGCCGCCGGCGGCGCAGTAGATGAACACCGGGCGCTCGCGGTCGAGCTTGCCCAGCCCCTCCATGAAACCGGGGGCCGAGTAATCCAGGATCACCGCCCCTTCGATGATGCCCTCGGCGCATTCCTCGGGCGTGCGCACGTCGAGCAGGAGCCCCTTGGTGCGCGCCAGCTCGGCCTTGAACTGTTCCACAGGCAGGGTGGTGGCCGCCCCCCCCTGCTGGGCGTTCACGGGAAGGATCACGGACAGGAGCAGGGCGGAAAGGAGCGAACGCTTGAACATGACGGAAGGGTGGGCGATGCGACGCCACCGCGAAGGTAACCCGCGGTCAGCGCGTTCCGTCGGAGGTGACGGTGTACTCCACGCGCCGGTTCTCGGCATGCTCCTCGGCCGTGCACTGCACGCCCGGGGCGCAATGATTCAGCGGCGACCCGTTGCCATAGGCCTTCACCAGGACGCGTTCCGCAGGGACGCCCTTGGAGACGAGGTACTGCTGCAGGGCCTCCGCACGCTGCCGGGTGAGGGCGTCGGCCTTCTCCACGGGCATGCGGCCATCCTCGTGCACCCCCACCTCGAACCGAAGCCCGGGGTTCACCTGGATGCGCTCGGCCAGTCCGTCGAGCTCGGTGCGGGCGATGGGATCAAAGCGCGAGCCTCCATCGGCCCAGCGCACATGCTTCAGCTGCACGGCACGCCCCACCACCACCTCCTCCATCTCCAGCGGGCGCACCGCGTTCAGGTCGATCAGGCCCTGCTTCATGCCCACGGTGCTCACCGGGAGGCTCATGCTGAAGTGGCCGGGCTTCTCCAGCAGCACCTCGAACTCCTCGTTCGCCGGCAGCCGCATGTTGATGTCACCGCCCGGACCGGTGGTGCGCACATCGCTCTGGAAGCTGCTCAGGTTGACGACGTTCACCGAAACGCCCTCCACGAAGCCCAGACGGCCGGCCTGGCGCACCGCACCGCGCAGCCAGATGCCCGCATCGGGCGTGAGGTGCAGGTCGCGCGATACGATCTGCTGCTGGGCGATCCGCTCGGTGCTGAAATGGGCCTCGGCATCGTAGCGGCCCTTCATCCGCGCCAGCAGCCGGTACTCGCGGTCCTCCTCCACCGTGAAGGAGAACTTGCCCTTTGCATCGGTGCTGGTGTTGTCCACCACGTTGCCCTCGACATTGAGCAGGCGCACCTCCAGGTCGATCACGGGCGCCCCGTTATCGTCGTCGATCACCACGCCCGTGCACAGGAAGCGCTGCTCCAGCGGGCGGTGCATCTCGAAGAGGTAGATGTCGTCATCACCGGCGCCGCCCGGGCGGTTGCTGGTGAAGAAGCCACTGCGGCCAGCGGCATCGACCACGAACGCGAAGTCGTCCTTGGGGCCGTTCACCGGGGCGCCCACGTTGATCACCACCCCGTACGAACCATCGGCCGCGCGGGGAGCCGCCTGGATGTCAAGGCCTCCGAGGCCCGGGTGTCCGTTGCTGGCGAAGTACAGCGTGCCATCGCCGCCCACATGCGGGAACACCTCGTCGAGGGGGGTGTTGATCGCCGGGCCGAGGTTCTCCGGTTCACCCCAGTGGCCGCCGTTGTTGCGGCACATGTACAGGTCGGACCCGCCCTGGCCGCCGGGCATGTCGCTCACGAAGAACAGCACGGAACCGTCCGGGGAAAGGGCGGGATGGCCCACCGAGCATTCGGTGTTGTTGTACAGGAAAGGCTCCACCCCGGCGAAGCGGTCGCCCTCACGCCGCGCCCGCATGATGCACAGGCGGTTCACGCCGCTCTTGCTGCGCACCGGGTTGTTCCGCGTGAACCACATCACCCCGCCGTCCACGCTGCAGCTCACGGGTCCCTCGTGCCGGTTCGAGTTCACCGCACCCTCCAGCGGGCGCACGTTCAAGAGGTCGCCGTTCCCCACCCGGTCCGCCAGGTAGAGGTCCAGGAACGGTTGACCGTTCCAAGCGGCATAGCGCTTCACCCCGACGTGCTCGTGGCGCGAGGAGGCGAAGACCACCAGGCCGGGACCGGCCCAGGTGGCGGCCATGTCCGAGAACGGCGTGTTCACCACGGAAGGCCGGATGGTAAAGCGGTCCTGTCCCATGGTGAACTTCCGCGCGAAATCGGTGATGTTGCTCTGCAGGGGCGCACCCTTGGTCTTCGCCTCGGCCAGGTACCGGTCCATCCATTCCTCCGCCTCCGCATAGCGTCCGTTGCCCTTCAGCGCGAGGCTGTAGTTCAGCAGGTCCTCGGGGCTCCGGTTCAGGAACTTCACCACCTGTGCGTACCACTGTTCGGCGTTCTGCGTGTCGCCCAGCTTCATGTAGCAGTCGGCCAGGCGCTTGGTCACATGCTCGTTCACCGCACCCTGGCGCGCCGCCAGCAGGTACTCGTCGGCGGCCTGCCGGTAGGCCATCTGCTGGTAGTAACGGTCCGCGTACCGCGTGTGCGCCTCGGCGCCGCCGCCCTGCGCCACGGTGCGCAGCGCCAGCAGGAGCAGCAGCGGTATCGTTATCGCGCGGAGGGTCACCATCAGAAATAGCGGGGCGAAACGGTGCGGCCCTGGAAGAGGTTGAAGTCGTAGCTGATCATCAGCTCATGCGTGCCCGCATTGTACAGGCCCATGCGCGTGGTGGTGGCGTCGAAGGCGTAGCCGGCGCTCAGCTGGTCGGTGAACCTGAACTGGGCCATGAGGCCGAAGCCCGTGCCCACGCGGTACATCGCCCCGAACCAGATGCGTTCACGCAGCAGGAAGTTGGCGTTGAGGTCCAGGGAGAGCGGCGCCCCCTCCACCGCGCGCGCCATGATCGAGGGCTTGAACTTCAGGTCGGTGCCCAGGTCGGTGACGTACCCGGCCATGAGGAAATAGTGGCGCGCCTCCGTGCTCACCGTGACCCTTCCGCTGGTGGCGTCCATCAGGTCGTTCTCGAGGAGCTTCGGCGCACTGAGGCCGATGTAGTGCCTGGGGCCATGCCAGTAAAGGCCGAAGCCGA
>JBIJCH010000176.1:0-5295 GCA_044344815.1 Flavobacteriales bacterium
TCGCGCGCAGGTCGAGCAGCTCCACGGGCAGGGTGCTGATCGAGAAGATGCTGATGCGCATGTGGTCCACGCGGACCGTGCCGTTCTGCACGCGTGCGGACAGCGCCAGTCCGAAGTTCGACGCGTTCACATCGGCCACCGTCCATGTCTGCCCCCACAGGTTCGTGGGACCACCGTACATGGTGTATCCGTCGGTGGTGGACCAGGCCGCGGAAGAGGCCAGGTTGGACCCGCCGATCACCCCGCCCTTCACCAGGCTTACCGCCATGTCGAACTCCCGGGCCATCTGCAGGTGGAAGCCGATGATGGCCCAGCGATTCAAGATGCCATTGAAGGTACAAGCGGGCGCTTCACTGCCTGCAACGGAGATCGCCTTGTTGATGACCTGAAGACTCGCACCCCAACTAGGCTGCAAGCCGGGGTTCGCGAAATAGTAGTCGATCACTTCCGTGTAACCGGTAGGCACTGGATACGAATTGGCATTGGAGTTCATCGGTGGGTTGGTCGCATCGCGATTGCCAGCGGTCACCAGTTGGACCGCCATTCCACCGGCAAGCGTAGCGACCGGAGAAGTCAGTTGGTGAGGGTTCGTATTGGACTGTGCACCGCCAGCCTGAAAGCTGGTGACGGGTGCGAGCTGGTCCACATTGGCGTACACGGCCGCTGAAAAGACCTCGCAATAATCGAGGATCGTGGATGGACCATAGGTGGGCACGATGGTCGTGTTCGCCGCAAGAGCGATATCGTCCTCCAGCAGGATCCAAACCTCCAAGCGGGCAGTGAACCCGTTGGGGATACCTGCAGCACGTTCCGCCACCTGGGTCATGGACCGCCCACCGTAGGTCATGGCGGTGATGTCCCTTGAATTGACCCCGTTCTCCTGGGCATGGGTCACGACCAGGCACCGGTTCGTGCCGGCGGATATCGTCTTGCTGAGGCCCGTGGACCATGCGTTGAGCACCGATACAGCGAACGGTTCCGAAGTGCTCTTCTCCACCTCCGCCTGGATGCCCACGATGTTGGCCGGGGAGGCGATGCCGAACCCGAAATTGGAGCCCACCAAATAGTTGGTGATGCCCCGGCTGGCAACGGTGGCGTATGCGTTGTCGCTGGCCAGCACGTTCGTCGGGGTCGTCCACGCGTTCGAACCGATGCCGGTGTTGTTGCTTGCCGAGGCAGGGCTTCGGGGCCCGACCTGTGCGGTTGCCGCAAGGGCCATCACCACCTGCACCGCCAGGGCGAGCGACCGGAAGGCGCTCTTGTTCAGGGTCAACATGGTTGGCTTTAACGCATTCCCGACCAGCGGAGTTACACGGTGCCGAACGCGGCAGACCTACCTTCCCCGTCCGATCGACGCCGGCGTCATCATCTGGAGCACCGGGGCCAACGGGATCGAACGGCAGGCGGGCCGCATGGAGGTCATCGCCCGGGCCGGTCGCTCACCTCGGACCATCATCGGCCCGCCTGACCGACCTTTGTGCTCCCAATGCGGACCAGCATGAGCGACGGTTATGTGAAGCACGCCGTGAAGGACGGCATCGCCACGATCACCTTCCACCACCCGAAAAGCAACAGCCTGCCCGGCCATGTGCTGCGCAGCATGGCCAAGGCCATCGGCGACTGCGGCAGCGACCCCGCGGTGCGCGTGATCATCCTGCGCAGCGACGGCGACAAGGCCTTCTGCGCCGGCGCATCCTTCGATGAGCTGCTGGCCATCGACGACGGCGACAAGGGGATGGAGTTCTTCACGGGCTTCGCGCTCGTGATCAACGCCATCCGCAAGGCCCCCGTGTTCGTGCTGGGCCGCATCCACAGCCATTGCGTGGGTGGTGGCGTGGGCCTGGCCTGCGCGGTGGACATCGCTTACGCGCACGAGGGCGCCAGCGCGCGCCTCAGCGAGCTCGCCATCGGCATCGGCCCCTTCGTGGTGGGTCCCGCGGTGGAGCGCAAAGTGGGGCCGGGCACCTTCGGCGTGCTCAGCGCCACCCCCGCCCTGCGCCGCAGCGCCCAGTGGTGCGAGCAGCGCGGCCTGTACGCGGAGGTCCTCCCCACGGTGGAGGCCCTCGACGCACGCATCGATGCGCACGCAAAGGAACTTTCAGCCTACAGCCCCGAGGCCATGGCCGAACTGAAGAAGGTGATGTGGCGCGGGACCGAGGACTGGGACACGCTGCTCACCGAGCGCGCCGCCATCAGCGGCCGTCTCGTGCTGAGCGAATTCACCAGCAACGCCATCGCACAGTTCCGCGCCGAGGCGGCCAAGCGCTGAACCGGGCAACCCCACGCCCCCTCCTTCCGTAGGAACGCCCGCACGGCGCTTGGTCGTGCCCTTCCACGTGCGTCCCACCACCACCACCCGCAAGGTGCTCTTCGCCCTCTACGGGGCCCTGTTCGCACTGGGCGTGGGGGTGATCGCCTGGCAGCACACCGGCGACCGGCATGCGCTGCAGCACGAGACCCTCTCCCGCCTGGGCGGCATCACCAGCACGCTGGCCGCCCAGCTCGACGGCGGCCGCGTGACCACCCTGCTGGGCAAGTACGATGCGCGGGGCAGCATCATCCGCAACACCCAGGACGCCTGGTACTACACCCTGCACGAGGCCCTGCGCAAGAGCGCGGCCGCCAACGGCCTTTCCACCCCGCTGCAGCTGGTGGTGTACGACAGCCTGAAGCAGGAGCTGCAGGTGGTGGTCACCTCCGGCCAGGACCCTGTGTTCCGTGAGCCTTATGCAGGCGGGGCGGCGCAAGCCCTGCGAACGACCGCCGACGCGCCCGGCCGGCTCACCGATGCCGGGCAGCTGGTGGCCTTCGACGTCCTGCACGACCACCGGGGCCGCCTGGTGGCCCGGGTAGTGGCGGCCGAGCCCATCGCCGCCCTGCAGGCCGCGGCAACGGGCCGCCTCTGGCGGAACATCGGCATCGCCCTGCTCACCTACCTGATCATCGGCCTGCTGCTCCTGCGCAGCGTGGGCACCTGGGTGAGGCGCGAGGAGGAGCAGCGCGCCGACCTGCAGCAGCGGCACGAAGGCGTGAACGACAGCATCGCCTACGTGGGCAAGATCCAGAACGCCCTCATCCCCCGTCCCGAACGGTACCGCGAGCTCTTCGACGACTTCTTCGTGCTCAACAGGCCCAAGGACGTGGTGAGCGGCGACTTCCACTGGGTGCACCGCATCAACGAGCACACCTGCCTGGTGGCGCAGGCCGACTGCACCGGGCACGGACTCCCGGGGGCCATGATGGCCGCCATCGGCTGTTCGCTCCTCAACGAGCTCGTGGTGCAGCATCCCGATGCAGACCCCGCAGCGCTGCTCGGCCTCCTGAACGACCGCATGGTGCAGACCCTGCAGCAGAGCGGCCAGCGGCGCGGCGCCGGCGACGGCATGGACATCGCCCTGTGCCGCATCGACCGGCGGGAGCGTGAGATCCTCTTCGCCGGGGCCTTCCGCCCCCTGTACTGGATGCACGACGGACAGCTCACCGTGATCAACGGCGACCGGCGCCCCATCGGCGGCAGCCACCACGAGGGCGACAGGCGCTTCACCGTGCACCGCGTGGCCTACCACGCCGGCGACCGCATCTACCTGTTCAGCGACGGTTACGTCGACCAGTTCGGCGGCCCCGAGCGGCGCAAGTTCATGACCGCGCGCTTCAACGCGTTGCTGCTCGAGCACCGGCACATGCCCCTGGCGCTGCAGGCGGAACGGCTCGAGGAGGCCTTCCTCGCCTGGAAAGGTCCGCTCGAGCAGGTGGACGACGTGTGCGTGCTGGGCCTGGCCGTGTGAGCCCGGCCTTGCGCAAGCCCTGCCTCCCTATCTTTGGACGATGCGGCCCCGCCGGTCTGGGCCGCTGCTTTTTACATGACCACGAAAAGTGCGCTGATCGCCCGCATGGAGGAGCTGCTCCAGCAGGGGGACGTTGAACAGGCCAGCGAGGCCGTGGACGGGGTGAAAGAGGCCTTCGAGGCCCTTGTCGCAGCCGCCCAGCAGCAGGCCATGGCCGAAGCCCCTCCCGCTGCGGAGGCCGGTGCCGAAGGGGCCGCCGCCGCCGTGGCGGAGGTACCCGTTCAGCCCATCGAGAACGCTCCGCTCCAGGACGAGGAGGACAAGCGCTTCAAGCAGCTCGTGGACGCCTTCCACACGAAGGTGAACGACATCCGACGCCAGCGGCAGAAGGAGGAGGCGGAGAACCTTGCGGCCAAGCAGGCCATCATGGACGAACTGCGCGCCATGATCGCCAACGAGGAGAACATCGGCACGGCCTTCCAGCGGTTCAACGAGCTGCAGGAGAAGTGGAAGACCATCGGCAACGTGCCCGCCCAGTCCTACCGTGAGCTCCAGAGCGACTACAGCCACCTGCGCGACGAGTTCTTCTACCACATCCGCATCTACAAGGAGCTGCGGGACCACGACCTGAAGAAGAACACCGCCCTGAAGCGCGCCCTGATCGCCGACATGGAGGCCGTGCAGCGCGTGGACAGCGTGAAGGAGGCCGAGGCGCTGGTGCGCGAGTACCAGGAGAAGTGGCACCAGATCGGTCCGGTGGTGAAAGAGGAGTGGGAGGCTGTGCGCGACGGCTTCTGGAACGCCACGCGCGTGGTGTACGACCGCATCAACGAATATTACAAGGCCCGCCGCGCCGAGCACGAGGCCAACCTGCAGGCCAAGCAGGCCCTGGTGGACAAGGTGAACGAACTGGTGAAGCAGGCTGAGAACATCGCCGGCAAGGAGTGGAAGCTCCTCACCGATCAGGTGCTCGAGGCCCAGACCGCGTGGAAGGCCATCGGCTTCGCCACCAAGAAGGACAACGAGCGCATCTGGAAGGAGTTCCGCTCGGCGTGCAATGCCTTCTTCGACCGCAAGAACGACTACTTCACCACGCTGAAGGACCAGTTCAAGGCCGCCCGCGAGAAGAAGCAGCACCTGGTGGAGCAGGCCCTGGGTCTGAAGGGCAGCACCGAGTGGAAGGCCACCGCCGAGAGGCTGAAGCAGCTGCAGGCCGAATGGAAGCAGGCGGGCAGCGCCGGTCCGCGCGACGAGAACCGCCTTTGGTCCAAGTTCCGCGAGGCGTGCGACGGCTTCTTCCAGGCCCGCAAGGCCTTCTTCGACAAGCTCGACGCCGAGCAGGCCGATGGCCTCAAGGCCAAGAACGAGCTCATCGCGGAGATCGAGGCCTTCCAGTTGAGCGGCGAACGCTCCAAGGACATGGACGCCCTGAAGGCATTCAGCCAGCGCTGGCTCACAAGCGGCCGCGTGTCACCCAAGAACTACGACCTGCTGAGCGAGCGCTACCGCA
>JBIJCH010000270.1:0-3940 GCA_044344815.1 Flavobacteriales bacterium
GTGGGCACCACCAATGGACTCGCGCTGCGTGTCAACGGCCGCTTCACCGTGATCGACACCGCGGGCGGGTTGCCGGCGCAACGCGTGAACGCCGTGCTGAAGGCGCGCGACGGCGTGGTGTGGGCCGGCACCCCGGCAGGCATCCTGCGCATCGCGCCCCACGGCACCGGCCTCCGGCAGCGGCGCGTGTTCCCCATCACCGAGGCCAACGGGCTCGGCCACAACGACGTGCGCAGCCTCTACCAGGACCGCTCGGGGGCCATCTGGGCCGGCACCACCTTCGGCGGGGTGAGCAAGTTCGTGAGCACCGTGCTCGTGCACGTCACCGAGCGCGACGGGCTGCGCTCCCGCATCGTGAGCGCCATCCACCGCACCCCCGACAGCACCCTGTGGTTCGGGACCTACGGTGGCGGGGTGGCCCGCTACGACGGCCAGGTGCTGCGCACCATGGGACCCTCCGAGGGCCTCGCCGATCCGTTCGTGCGCACCCTGTGGAGCGCGCCCACCGGCGAGCTGGTGGTGGGCACCGAGCACAGCGGCATCTTCCTGCTCGAAGGCGGTCGGTTCAAGCGCATCGCACCGCTGCTCGAGGGCCGGGTGAACACCATCATGGGCGACGACGAAGGCCGCATCTGGATAGGCGGCGAGCGCGGCGTGGCCTGCGACCCCGGCGACCGCAAGGGCCTGGCGGTCGGGCCATCGATCCACGTGCAGGCCATCGTCCCCGCCGGCGACACCATCTGGGTGGGCACCGATTCGGGGCTGTACGTCATCGACACGCGCCGCATCCCCTGGGACCTGCGGCCCTTGGCCACCGTGCCGCGCACGCCCATCACCTCCATGGCGCGCGACGCGCTGGGCAACCTGTGGATCGGCACCCACGGCAGCGGCCTCATGCGCCTGCAGGGACGCACCTTCAAGGGGTACAGCACGGCGGACAAGCTCAGCTCCCCCTACGTGGAGCAGGTGCTGCTCGACGCCTACCAGAACGTGTGGATCGGCACGCGCCAGGGCGTGGACATGCTCGAGTTCGACCCCTTGCAGGAGGAACTGCTCGACGTGGACCATTACGGCCGCGACGAGGGCCTGCTGGGCATCGAGACCTTCCGCAACGCCTGTTACCTGGACCTGGACAGCGCGCTGTGGTTCGGCACCGTGCGCGGCGCCACCCGCATCGACCCCACGCTCAACGAGCGCGACGAGAACGAGCCCATCACCCGCATCACCGGCCTGCAGCTCTTCTACCAGTACGTGGACTGGAGCCCGTGGAGCACCGGTCTCGACAGCCTCTCCGGCCTGCCCATCGACCTGGTGCTCCCGCACGACCGCAACCACCTCACCTTCGACTTCGTCGGCATCTCCCTCGCCTACCCCGAGAAGGTGCGCTACCAGTTCATGCTCGAGGGGCACGACCCCGAGATGTCGCCCATCACCGCCACCGAGCGCATCACCTACAGCAACCTCGCCCCCGGCACCTACGTGTTCAAGGTGATCGCCCGCAACGCCAGCGGCATCTGGAACCAGCAGCCCACCGAGTTCCGCTTCACCATCAAGCCGCCGGTCTACCGCACCTGGCCCTTCCTCACCGGCTGTGCGCTCCTCGTGCTCGCGGGCTTCTGGGGCTTCGTGCAGCTGCGCACCCGCCGCCTCCGTCGACAGAGCGAACGCCTCGAGCGCATGGTGGACGAACGCACACAGGAGCTTGCCGCCGAGAAGGAACGCAGCGAGGAGCTGCTGCTCAATATCCTGCCGGAAGAGGTGGCCGAAGAGCTGAAGGAGAACGGCCGCGCCGCCGCGCACCGCCACGAGCACTGCACCGTGCTCTTCAGCGACTTCAAGGGCTTCACCACCTTCAGCACGGCCATGGACAGCGACACGCTCGTGGGCGAGCTGCACCATTACTTCGGCCTGTTCGACGCGCTCTGCGACAGGCTCGGCCTGGAGAAGATCAAGACCATCGGCGATGCCTACATGTGCGCCGCCGGCATCCCGCAGCCCAACAAGGCCCACGCGCTCGATGCGGTGCTGATGGCCTTCGGCATGGTCGATGCCGTGGAGCGCAGCAACGCCGAGCGTCGCGCCAAAGGCCTGCAGGAATGGCCCATCCGCATCGGCCTGCACACCGGTCCGCTGATCGCCGGCGTGGTGGGCACGCGCAAGTTCGCCTACGACATCTGGGGCGATACGGTGAACCTGGCCAGCCGCATGGAGAGCAACGGCGAGGCCGGCATGGTGAACATCAGCGGCCCGCTGTACGCGCAGCTCATCGACCTCGTCGAGGTGCAGCCGCGCGGGCCGATCAAGGTGAAGGGCAAGGGTGAGGTGCAGATGTACTTCGCGCTGCGCCTGAAGCCGCAGTACAGCGCCGATGCCGCAGGGCACGTCCCCAACGAGGCGCTGCTCGCGCTTCGTGAGCGGATGCGGGGAACGGTCTGATCCGACGCGCTACCTTGTGCTGAACGGTCGGGCGCAACGCACAACCCTTCGCGCGCGTGTCCGTCCTTGCACCAACACCGGACACCCATGCTGCGCCACACGCTCCCCCTGCTGTTGCTGATCGCCCTGGAGGCCGACGCCCAGCTGTACTGCGTCTTCACCGTCACCCCCGAGAACTGCACGCAGATGAACGGCACCGTCACCGCCGGCGTGTCGGGCGGCACCCCCGGCTATTCGTTCCTGTGGACCCCCAACCCGCCGAACGGGCAGGGCACCTCCGGCATCAGCGGGCTGGCGGCGGGCAGCTACGACCTGCTGGTGACCGACGCGATGGGCCTGCAGCAGACGTTCAACGTGGTGGTGCCGAACGACCCCACGCTCGGCAACGTGGGCGACGGGACCTATGCGGGCGCCTTCGCAAGCACCGGGTTCGGCGTGCCCTGCGAAGGCGCATGCAACGGCGGCATGGCCATGCCCGGCTTCCTCTTCGGCGGCACGCCTCCCTACACCTTCAGCTGGAGCGACCCCGGCATCACCTACCTCACCAACACCCCGCAGGGCGATCCGGTGTACGTCGGCTTCTGCGCGGGGCAGATCTACACCTACACCGTTACCGACAACCTGGGCTGCTCCAGCTTGAGCATCCCCTTCACCCCGCCGGTGGTGCTTGATGCGAGCCACTGGTACGTGTCGGCCGTTACGCCCGCCACCTGCGGCAATGCCGATGGCAGCGTGCAGGTGATGCAGACAGCCACCTGGCCTGCCGACGCGGTGGTGGTGGACGCGGGGGGCGCGGTGGTGTTCACCAATACGCTCGGCGGGGCCACGCACACCTTCACCGGGCTGGCCGCCGGCACCTACACAGCCTACTTCAACTACAGCGCCGGTGACTGCAGCAGCACGCTCGCCTTCACCGTCACCGAGGTGGGCCCCGGCTGCGGAAGCGTGACCGGGACCCTGTTCCTGGACAGCGATGTGGATTGCGTGCCGGACGCCGGTGAGGCCGGCATCCCCTACCGCACCCTGCAGGTGGACCCCGGTGCGCAGCTTGCGATCACCAACGCCGATGGCAGCTTCGCCCGTGGCCTGGCCGACGGGTCGTACACCCTCACCGTGCTGGACCCCACGGTGACGCCCGCATGCCCTCAGGCGCAGCCCATCCCCTTCAGCATCAGCGGCGGCCTCACCACGCTCACCATCGGCGCCGGCAGCAGCAGTGCCATGGACCTCACCGTGAGCGCCGTGAACAACGCCGCCAGGCCGGGGTTCGCGCACGCCATCTGGGCCCAGGTGACCAACACGGGGGCGCTGCCGTCGGGCACGATCGACCTCACATGCACGCTCGATCCTGCGCTCACCTTCCTGAGCGCGGACCCCCAACCCACGAGCGTGAACGGCGGCGTGGTGACCTGGAACATTGCCGCGCTCGGACCCTTTGCGGGGCTGAACGTGCAAGTGATCACCCAGGTGGGCACCGGGGCCCCGTTGGGCGATGTGGTGGAGG
>JBIJCH010000178.1:0-5248 GCA_044344815.1 Flavobacteriales bacterium
ATACGTGATGGCGTAAGGAATGCTGATGGCGATGGAGTTGTCCGGATACTTGGCGCGATGCCATTCCATCACCTGGGCAAGACCATGCTTGCGCAGCAGCACCTCGAGGTCGTAGAAGTCCTTCTTCTTCGCGCGATGAAGGATCGCTTCGATCTTCATGGCGGCGATATCGGCATCGGCATACATCGGGATACCACCCTCCAAGCTTACCTCCGCGATCCGTTGGTGGGGAAAGTGAACGATGTCCAGCTTTATCCCATCGATGAAGCCGAAGACCGCCCATCTCGCCTGCTGGTCGCGGCGGAAACTGAAGCGCGCCGCGAACCGGGCCTCCAACGCTTCGACCACTGCGGTGGTGTCCATCGGCGCAGTGGTGAACAGGTCAAGGTCCACCGAAAGCCGATGGCCATAGCGCAAGGCGAGGGCTGTGCCACCGACCAACGCGTGGGGTCGCAGCAATGGGACTTCCAGCAGTTCCCTCAGTACGGGTAGGGTCCCGGGCGGGAGCGCCTGTTCGTGTAGCATTGGAATCGCTCAAGCGGCTCGGCCACGATGGCACTGGCGAAATAGATCGTTTGCTCCGGCAGGAACTTCGCCTCCAGCAACGCCGTTCGCACCCGGTCTTCGCCGTAATACCGTCTGCACTGCCGGATGTCGTCCACGTCCCCCCGCTCGAACACCCGCTCGATCACGAAGCGCCACTTGGCGTCCAGGTCCATGCGGTCGTAGTCCACATCCCAGAAGATGCGGCGGTCGAACACCGGGGGCTTGGTGGACATGCAGCGAAGGTAGTGGGCGTCACAGTGGTCCGTGAGCGAAAAGGTGGACCTGCGGAAGCTGCTGAAGCAGCTGTAGGCCGCTATCTTCGCGCTCCCCGAAAGGGTCCCCCCCTACCCAGGTGGCGGAATCGGTAGACGCGCTGGTCTCAAACACCAGTGAAGCAATTCGTGCGGGTTCGAGTCCCGCCCTGGGTACCACCGGACATGTGCGCATGTGCCCAGGAGCGCATGGGCCATGCAGGCCCCCGGCCGATGCACCAGCCCCTCGTCCACGCCGACCCGAAGAAGCAGGCCCGCTACGACCACGCCTACATGCGCATGGCCGTGGAGTGGAGCAAGCTGAGCCACTGCCGCAGGAAAAAGGTCGGCGCGCTCATCGTGAAGGACGGCATGATCATCAGCGACGGCTACAATGGCACGCCGACCGGCTTTCCGAATGATTGTGAGGACGAGAACGGAATGACCCTGTGGTACGTTCTCCATGCCGAAGCCAACGCGATCATGAAGGTGGCACGCAGCACCAACAACGCCCAGGGCGCCACCCTGTACCTCACCCACAGCCCCTGCAAGGAGTGCAGCAAGCTGGTGCTCCAGTCGGGGATCAAGCGGCTGGTGTACCTGGATCCGTACAAGGACACCTCCGGGCTGGACCTGCTGGAGAAGGGCGGTGTGCTGATCCACCGGCTGGAGGCCCCCTGACCCTATGCACCAACGCAAGCTCTCCGTGTGGGTGCTGCTGCCCCTGCTCCTGGCGGCGGCGCTGGTCACCGGCCTTTACTTCGGCAGCCGGTTCCAACCGCGCGACCCGCACGCCGGCATCCCCGGCATGCCCGGGCTTTTCTTCCTGCGCGGCGCCAGCCCCAGCGACAAGCTCGGCGAGGTGATCGACCTGCTCGACCGCCAGTACGTGGACAGCGTGCGCACCGACGAGCTGGTGGATGAGGTGCTGCAGGAGCTGCTCCAGCGCCTCGACCCCCACAGCTATTACATCAGCGCCGCCGAGCTGCAGGCCGCCCAGGAGCCGCTCGAGGGCAGCTTCGAGGGCATCGGTGTGGAGTTCGCCATCCAGCGCGACACCATCGTGGTGATCGCCCCGGTGGAAGGCGGCCCCAGCGCCGCCAAGGGCATCCGGGCCGGCGACCGCATCCTGCAGGCCGACACCGTACGGCTAACCGGCCGGGAGGTCACCAACGACCTGGTGATGAAGACCCTGCGCGGCAAGGGCGGCAGCGCGGTCGATCTGCGCATCCTGCGGAGCGGGCGCAAGGACCCCTTCGAGGTGACGGTGACGCGCGGCAAGATCCCCATCAACAGCGTGGCCGCCGCGCTCGTCACACCCGATGGCACCGGATTCATCAAGCTCACCCGCTTCGCCAGGAACACCCACGAGGAGGTGGTGAACGCGGCGGAGAAGCTCAGGTCCCAGGGCATGAAGCGGCTCGTGCTCGACCTGCGCGGCAATGGCGGCGGCTACCTCGATGCAGCCATCGACCTGGCCGACGAGTTCCTGCCGGCCGGCCGCATGATCGTGTACACCGAGGGGCGCACCCATCCCCGCCGCGACTTCACGGCCACCGGTGCGGGGCTCCTGGAGGACATCCCCCTGGCCGTGCTCATCGACGAGGGCAGCGCCAGCGCCAGCGAGATCATCGCCGGGGCCGTGCAGGACAACGACCGGGGGGTGATCGTGGGTCGCCGCAGCTTCGGCAAGGGCCTGGTGCAGGAGCACATCCCATTGCCCGACCGCAGCGCGGTGCGCATCACCACCGCGCGCTATCACACGCCCAGCGGCCGCTGCATCCAGCGCCCCTACGGCGAGGGCATCGACTACCGCGACGAGCTGGAGGCCCGCTTCGACCATGGCGAACTCCTGAACCGCGACAGCATCAAGGTCGACAGCAGCGAGGTGTTCACCACGCTGAAGGGCCGAAAGGTCTACGGCAACGGCGGCATCACCCCGGACGTGTTCGTGCCGGCCGACACCTCGGAGACCTCTGGCTACCTGAGCGAGCTGTACTTCAGCGGGGCGCTGAACCAGTACGCCTTCGACGTGGCCGACCGCGACCGCCGGAAACTGGAGGCCCTGGGCGGTCCCGAGGCGTTCAGGGACCGCTTCACCGTGGGGAACGACCTGATGACCGGCCTCGACCGGTACGCCCAGGAACAGGGCATCCGCAACGACCCCGCAGGCCAGGCCCGATCGCGCAAGGCGATCGCGCTGCGCCTGAAGGCCGGCATCGCCCGCAACATCTGGGGCATGGACGCCTTCTACGGCATCCTGCTGGAGGCCGACAGCGCCTTCACCGAGGCCCGGCGGTCGCTATAAGCCTGCGGCCCGCCGGCCGGAAAAAAGCGAAGGGGCCTTGCGGCCCCTTCGTTCAAGCGTCAGGTACGGCTTAGTGGCCGGCCACAGCGGCGGCAGCGCTGTCCACCATGGCACCGGCGGTGCTATCGGCGGCCTGCATGGCCTGTTGGGCAGCGGCTTCAGCGGCCTTGGCCATGCTGTCAGCCTTGGCCACGGCGGCGAGGCTGTCGGCGGTAGCCTTGGCCTTGGCCTCGAGCTCAGCGGCAGAGGGGCCGCCGCAGGCCACGAACACGGTCGCCAGAGCGGCGAGCACAGCGAACTTCTTGGTCATCTCCGTTTGTGATTTTGGTGAAAGTGGGCGCAAAAGTAATCGTTTCTTCTAACCGTCAAGGGGTTAGGGCATTTTTTCCGGGGTTATCTTTGCGCTTCGTTCCCCAAACCCTCTGAAAACGGCCCTTATAATGGCATTCACCCTCCCCGACCTGCCCTACGCGCACAACGCGCTGGAGCCCCACATCGACACCCGCACCATGGAGATCCACCATGGCAAGCACCACCAGGCCTACGTGACCAACCTGAACAAGGCCATCGAGGGCACCCCCCTGGCCGGCATGGACCTGGAGGCCATGCTCAAGGGCCTGGACATGACCAACATGGCCGTGCGCAACAACGGCGGCGGGCACTACAACCACATGCTGTTCTGGACCGTGATGGCCCCGAACGGCGGTGGCAGACCTGATGGCGAGCTGGCCGCGGCCATCGACCGCGACTTCGGTTCCCTCGACGCCTTCAAGGAGAAGTTCAGCGCCGCCGGGGCCACCCGCTTCGGCAGCGGCTGGGCCTGGTTGTGCGTGCAGAAAGGCGGGAAGCTGGACGTGTGCAGCACGCCCAACCAGGACAACCCGCTGATGCCCAACACCGGCTGCGGCGGCACGCCCATCCTGGGCATGGACGTGTGGGAGCACGCCTATTACCTGCATTACCAGAACCGCCGCCCCGACTACATCGCTGCCTTCTGGAACGTGGTGAACTGGGCCGAGGTGTCGCGCCGTTACGCGGCTGGCAAGTAGGTCCGGCATGCCTTGCGAACACAAGGGGGCGCCCGCTGGGCGCCCCCTTACCTTTCGGCCCATGCGAGGCTGGATGATGCCGGGGGTGTTGCTGCTGATGATGGCACGGCCTGCGCTCGCCTCGGACCAAGGGCCCTACTCCCCGGCCGATCCCCCTTCCGCGATCGTGCTGGTGCTGGACGGTGACACCTTGCGACCTGATACGGTGGCCGGCAAGGAGCCCGAACGGGCCGTGGCCGCGGCCCTGGCGGTGCTGGTGGGGCCCTTCGGCGCGCACCGGCTGTACTTCGGCACCAAGCCCAAGGTGCCGGTGATCTACGGCGTCACCCTCGGCGGCTTCGGGGTTCTGGTGCTCATCGACCTGGGGCACATCCTGTTCACGCAGGACCTCTCCCCGTACCGCGACAACGACAAGGTGTTCATGTGGGCGAAGCCCAAGGCGGCCACTACTCCACCGTGACGCTCTTGGCCAGGTTGCGGGGCTGGTCCACATTGCAGCCGCGCATCACCGCGATGTGGTAGCTGATCAGCTGCAGGGGCACCACGCTCAGCAGCGGCACCAGGGGGTCCTCCGTGGCGGGGATCTCGATCACATGGTCGGCGAGGCCCTTCACCACCGTATCGCCCTCGGTGATGATGGCGATGATCTTGCCCTTGCGGGCCTTCACCTCCTGGATGTTGCTCACCACCTTCTCGTAGCTGGAGCCCTTGGTGGCGATCACGAACACGGGCATCTCGTCGTCGATCAGGGCGATGGGGCCATGCTTCATCTCGGCGGCGGGGTAGCCCTCCGCATGGATGTAGCTGATCTCCTTCAGCTTCAGCGCGCCCTCGAGGGCCACGGGGAAGCTGAAGCCACGGCCCAGGTAAAGGGCGTTGGAGGCGTCCTTGTAGATGTCGGCGATGTACTTGATCTGGGCCTCGTTCCTCAGCAGCTTCTCCACCTTGCCGGGGATCGCCTCCAGCTCGTTCAGCAGCCGGTAGAAGCGGCTGCCGGTGAGTGTGCCCTTCTTCTGGCCGATGGCCAGGGCCAGCAGGGTGAGCACGGTGACCTGCGCGGTGAAGGCCTTGGTGCTGGCCACGCCGATCTCGGG
>JBIJCH010000316.1:0-3354 GCA_044344815.1 Flavobacteriales bacterium
AGCTGCGCGGCGGTGGCTCCACCAGCTGCGACTGCTGGATCCCCCCGGACGCCACCTACACCACCATCAACAGCAACCAGTGGAACGCCTCGGGTTTCAACAACACCGATGACGGGAGCTACGGCCCCATCGTGCTGCCGTTCCAGTTCTACCTGTACGGGCAGTTCTACAACACGGTGTACATCAACATCAACGGGAACGTGAGCTTCGGGACCTTCTATGGCACCTTCAGCTCCACGGGCTTCCCGTTCAACAACTTCACCCTGGTGGCCCCCTTCTGGGCCGATGTGGACCTGGGCGGCACCTGTGCCGGATGCCCCACCCCTTACAACACGGTCCGGTTCAAGGTGACGCCCTCCGCGCTTTACGTGAACTGGATCAACGTTGGGTACTTCCCGCAGCAGACGGACAAGCTGAACACCTTCCAGCTGATCATCACCGACGGCCTGGACCCGGTGGTGCCGAGCGGCGCCAACGTGAGCTTCTGCTACGGCGACATGCAGTGGACCACCGGTTCGGCCTCGCAGGGCTTGAACGGCTTCGGTGGCGTTCCCGCGAGCGTCGGGGCCAACGAGGGCAACGGCGTTGATTACATCCAGTTCGGCCGGTTCGACCAGCCCGGCACGGCCTACGACGGCCCCTTCGGCCTGAACGATGGTGTGGACTGGCTTGACGCGCAGTCCTTCACCTTCTCCACGGACATCACCACCGCCAACGTGCCGCCCGTGATAACCGGCCAGTCCGCCTGCGACAGCCTGATCCTCTGCGTGGGCCAGTCGGCCCAGCTGCAGGTCACCTTCATCGCGCCCGAGCCGCAACAGACCACGGTGGCCTCGGCCACCTGTGCCACGCTCTCCAACTACACGGTGACCACCACCTCGGGCATCTCGGCCGATGTGCTGGTGGATGTGACGCCCACGCTGGCGGACACGGGCTTCCACCTGGTGATCTTCAACGCCACGGACAACGGCACACCAGTGCTCTCCTCCACCCAGAGCGTGGTGGTGCAGGTGCTTCCCGTGACCCCGTTCCCCGACACGAGCCTCACGGTGTGCGCGGACCAGGGACCGACCGACCTGTTCCCGGTGATCGCCGGCACGGCCTCGCCGGGCGGCACCTGGGAGGACCCCAATGGCAACCCGCATACGGGCATCTTCCAACCCGGCACCGATCCCGACGGGCCGTACCGGTACTTCGAGGCCCAGGCCACCGCCTGCCCCACCTACGGTGATGTGTACGTGACCACCAACACCCTGGACAACACCGTGACGGTGGACAGCACGTCATGCGCCGGTGCCGGGGATGGCGGCATCAGCATCACCACCTTGGGCAGCGCCGGACCGTGGAGCTATGCCTGGACCGATGGCAGCGCCAACATCGTGCGCAACACCGCCAGCGCCACCAGCGATGCGTACACCGGGCCTGCGGACACGTACACCATCGTGATCACCGAGGGTGTGAACGGCGTGGGCTGCGACGACACGGTGACCGTGACGATCGATGAACCGACCGAGGTGACGATCGCCCTGCTGGTGGACGACACCACGATCTGCAAGACCGGGACCGGTGTACTGGCCGCCACGGGCGCCGGGGGCACCGGTGCGATCGACCTGAACTGGTCGGCGGGATTGGCCGGCAATGGCCCGCACGCGGTGAGCCCGTCGACCACCACCACCTATGCGGTGTACGCCAGCGATGCCAACGGCTGCCTGAGCGACACGCTGCAGGTCACCGTGAACGTGCTGCCCGACATCGTCTTCACGATGCCCGACACCGTGGCGGTGTGCCCCGAGGTGGACCTGACGCTGAGCGCTGTGCCGGTGACCGGTGGCAACGGGCTGTACCAGTATGCGTGGGACGGCGGACCTGCGGGTCCCTCGGCGTTACACACGGTGAACCTCACCGCATCCACCTCGGTGTGCGTAACGGTGAACGATGGTTGCGAAACGCCGCCGCAGACGCGGTGCACGTTCGTGGAGGTGATCCCCAGCCCGGAGCTGGTGCTCACGGTGGACAGCGCACTGGGATGCGAGCCCTTCGCCGTGGCCTTCAACATCGTGGACACCACCAGCGGTGCCGATGTGCTGTGGGACTTCGGCGATGGCATCACCGCGCAGGGGCTGGCCGACATCGGGCACACCTACCCCGACCCCGGCGGCTACGATGTGAGCGTGCTGGTGACCTGGCCGAACGGATGCCAGGACGACACCACGATCGCGGACATGGTGGTGGTGGCGGCGCTGGCCGATGCGAACTTCACCTGGAGCCCCATGCCAGGCTCCATCCTCACCCCCACGCTCACCTTCACCGAGAACGCCGGCCCCTACGCCACCCAGTACGTGTGGGACTTCGCCGGCATGGCGAGCGCCACGGGTCCGGTGGCCACGCACACCTTCCCGGACCATGTGGGCTTCACCTATCCGGTCGAGCTCTGGGTCACCAACTACCTGGGGTGTCCGGACAGCGTGGTGAAGCTGGTGGAGGTGCGTGACGAGTTCCTGGTCTACGTGCCCAATGCCTTCACACCGGACGGGGATGGCGTGAACGACCTGTTCCACGTGATGGGCAACGACATCGACCCGGACGCGTTCGAGCTGCTCGTGTTCAACCGGTGGGGCGAGCTTGTGTTCCGGAGCACCGACCCGATGCAGGGTTGGACCGGCGCGATGAACGGCGGCGATGGTGAGCCCGTGCAGGACGGCGTGTATCCCTGGCGCCTGCGGGTGGCATCGCGCTACAGCCAGGAGCGTCGCGAGCTCTTCGGTCATGTGACCGTGTTCCGGTAAGGTCCGATCCACCCGATACCCGGGTTCGTCGATCGCTGCACCACGGTCGTCCAATTTCCCGTTGCGCAATGCGTGTGCCGGATAGCTTGGCGGCTACTTGAGCCGATCCGATCGATCCCATATGCATTGAACACGACCCTGTCGTTCAAGCCCCGCCCACCCGGCCATGCGGTATCTCCGCGTGCATGGCGGAGCTTTCCGGATCGCAGGGCATCATCGGTCCTGCTCGTGTGCGCGGCCATGGCGCTGCTGCCCGCTGTGGCCACCGGACAGGCCTTCGTGATCACCAACGGATCGGACGACACCTGCGTTGGCGCCTTCTTCGACAGTGGCGGCCAGGGCGCCACGGGCTACTCCAACAACGAGAACTACACGTACACGCTCTGCCCGGACAACCCGGGCGATGCGATCTCGGTGGACTTCCTGACCTTCCAGCTCTCCACCGCGGGTGCCGCGCCCATCGACAACCTGGTCATCCACGACGGCAACAGCACGGCCGCGCCGGTGATCGGCACCTACACCGGCACCAGCCTCCAGGGCCAGATCATCTCCGCGAGCCCGGGCAACA
>JBIJCH010000181.1:0-5220 GCA_044344815.1 Flavobacteriales bacterium
CACCCGCTCACCGCACAGCTCACCAACACCTCCACAGGAGCGGTGCAGTACCTGTGGAGCCACGGCGATGGCAGCACGTCCAGCACCTCCGCACCGCAGCATGCCCATACGTGGTACAACTTCCTCGGCCCCGGGGCCGTCACCTACGCCATCGGGCTCACGGCCACCTCGGTGCACGGATGCGCCGCACAGGCCGGCGCCCAGGTGCAGGTGTTCCCCGCGGTGCAGGCCGGCTTCGTGGCCGACAGCCTGGGCTGTTCGCCGTTCGACGCCGACCTGGTGAACATCAGCGTGAACGCGGTGAGCTATCAGTGGACCTTCGGCGACGGTGGTTCGAGCACCGCGATGAACCCGTCGCACACCTACGTGAACCAGGGCCTTGCGCCGGTGACCTACCAACCCGTGCTCGTGGCCACCAGTGCGTTCGGCTGTGCCGACACGGCGACGGCGGCCATCACGGTGCAGCCCGCGCCCATCGCCCAGTTCATCCCGTCGGTCACCACCGGCTGCCAGCCGCTTGACGTGGTGTTCGACGACCTCTCCATCGGCGCCGTGGCGCTGGACTGGCAGTTCGGTGATGGCAGCACCCTGGCCGCGGGCCCCGGTGATGCGGCATATACGTACACGCATGCGTCGGGCATCACCCAAGTGATGGATGTGGTGCTGGTGGGAACCTCCGCCTACGGTTGCACGGACACCGCCACGGCCCAGGTGCAGGTGTACCCGCTGGTGGAAGCGCAGTTCAACGCGCCGCCCGAAGGATGCAGCCCGCTCGCCCTGCAGCTCACCGCCGGCGGGAGCGGGGCCACCTCGTGGACGTGGGACATGGGCGATGGCACGGTGCTGCTGGGCGGCACCATCACACATACCTATGTGAACACGGGCAATGCCCCGGTCACGCGCACCATCACGCTGGTGGCCACATCGCCCTATGGCTGCACGGACACACTGCAACGGCAGGTGGTGGTGCATCCGCTGCCTTCCGCTTCCTTCCTGGCCACGCCCGGCGTGCAGCAGTTCCCGAGCGCCACGGTCGCGATCACCAACTTCACGGCCGCCGGGGCCTGGTCGTATGCCTGGGAGCTCGGCGATGGCAGCACCTCCGCGTTCGAGGACCCGGCACCACACACCTATGGCACCTGGGGCACCTTCACCATCACGCTGGTGGTGAGCAGCGGTGCCTGCGCCGACACGGTCACCAGCAGCATCACCATCATGCCGCCAGTGCCCACCGCCTCCTTCGTCGGGCAGGGCGAGGGCTGTGAGCCGCTCACGGTGAGCTTCACCAACACCTCGCTGCTGGGCGTGAGCTACCAGTGGAACTTCGGTGATGGCGGCACGAGCACCGCGGAACATCCCACCTACACCTGGAACCAGCCGGGCGTGTATACCGTGACCCTCACAGCCTTCGGTCCGGGTGGCACGGTGGCCACCGCAGTGAAGGTCGACTCCATCGTGGTGCATCCGCGGGCCGAGGCCTTCTTCGTGCTGCAGCCCGAGGAGGTGGTGGTGCCCGACCAGCCGGTGTTCACCTACAACCTGTCCGCCAACGCCACCGATTTCCTGTGGGACATGGGTGACGGCACCACCAGCACCGCGCTGAACCCGGTGCACCAATACACGGCACCGGGCACCTACACCGTGACGCTGATGGCGAACAACGCCTGGAACTGTCCGGACACCTTCGCGGTGGAGGGGGCCGTGGTGGCCACGGCGGCGGGCGATATCGCCTTCCCCAACGCCTTCACGCCGGGTAACTCCGGCCCGACGGACGGCGTATACGACCCCGCCAGTTTCGAGAACGACTTCTTCTTCCCGGTGTACCAGGGCGTGGAACAGTACCATCTGCAGGTGTTCAACCGTTGGGGTGAGCTCGTGTTCGAGACCACCGACATCCGCAAGGGATGGGACGGTTACTACCGGGGCAGCCCGGCGAAGCAGGATGTGTACGCCTGGAAGGCGCGTGCCCGGTTCAGTGACGGCCGGGATACCACGATGAGCGGAGACGTCACCCTGATCCGATGATGCCGATGCGCGTACCGCACCTCCTCCTGTTGATGGGCCTCCTGGGGGCCCTTCCTGCCTCGGCGCAGCGCAACTACAAGCGTGCGCACAACACCATGCTCGACGATGCGAAGTTCCTGCTCGCCGAGGGTCAGTACCTGGAGGCCAGCAAGATCTACCGCCGCCTGCTTCCGGTGGACACCTCGTTCATCGAGGTGTACTACGAGCTGGCCCAATGCGAGCTGAAGCTGCCGGGCCAGGAGGCCCAGGCGGTGGAGCACCTGCGCAAATGCGTGGCCGCGGGTCACGTTGAGGCCGCCTACCAGCTCGCCCTGGCCGAGCATCGGCGTTCGCGCTTCGATGAGGAGCTCGCGCTGCTTGACCGGTACAAGGCGATGACGGGCCGGCTTGTGGACGATGCCGAAGTGGATCGCCGGATGGCCATGGCCCGCACCGCCAGGGAGATGGTGACGCAACCTGTGGACGTGCGCATCAGGAACCTGGGCGCCCTGGTGAACTCGCCGGAGGCGGACTATGCCCCGGTGCTGAACGCCGAGGGCACCATGCTCTACTTCACCAGCCGGCGTGAGGGTTCCACCGGTTCGCAGCACGACCCCAGCGGTCGCGCCTACGAGGACATCTACCATGCGCGCAGGGTGGACGACCAGTGGACCAACGCCGTGAACGTGGGCCTGCCGCTGAACTCCTACGGGCACGATGCCACCGTTGGCCTGAGCGCTGACGGTGGAACGATGATCATCTACCGCACCATTGAAGGGATGGAGGGAGGTGACCTGTACGAGACACGCCGGATGGGCGGCCGCTGGCAGAACCCCGTGCTGATGACCGAGCGGATCAACTCCACCGGCCATGAGCCCAGCGCGACCCTTTCCCCCGATGGCAACGAGATCTATTTCACCAGTGACCGCCCGGGCGGTTTCGGTGGGCGTGACCTGTACCGCATCCGCCGGCTTCCGAACGGGGAATGGAGCCTTCCGCTCAACCTGGGCCCTGCGGTGAACACCCCGTTCGACGAGGACGCGCCCTTCCTGCACAGCGATGGCATCACGCTCTTCTTCAGCTCCAACGGCCACCGCACCATGGGGGGCTACGACATCTTCAAGGCGGTGCAGGCCGACCGGGACAACAACGCCTGGTCGGAGCCGGAGAACATGGGGTTCCCGTTGAACACGGTGAACGACGACATCTACTTCTGCCTCAGCGAGGACGGCCGCACCGGCGTGTTCAGCAGCGAGCGGCCGGAGGGCCTGGGCGGCCAGGACATCTACGCGGTGGAGTTCGGCACGAGCCGGCTGGAGCAGGTGGTGGTGTGCGGCCTGGTGACCGATGCGTCGGATGAGCCGGTCCGCGCGCGCATCACGCTGGAGGAGCAGGAGGGAGGCGCGGAGGCGGGCATCTACAACAGCCATCCCGTCACGGGCCGGTACGTGCTGGTGGTGCGTCCCGGTCAGGCCTACCGCATGAAGGTGGAGGCCCCCGGCTTCGAGACGTGCACCAGCGTGCTGCGGATGCGTGGCGGCGCGGGTGAGCTCGGCGAGGCCGGCCTCGACATCCAGCTCACGCGCAGCGAGCACACCGCGCGCAACCAGGGGCGGCCATGATGCGAAGGGTCCTGTCGTTGCTGTGCTGCCTGGCTGCCTTCGGGCCCGGGCTTCGGGCCCAGGACCCGCAGTTCACGCAGTTCTACGCAGCGCCCACCTACCTCAGTCCGGCCTTCGTCGGGACCGCCGCCCAAAGCCGGCTGGCCATGCAGTACCGCGACCAGTGGCCGTCCATTCCCGGCGCGTTCGTCACGTACAACGTGGCCTTCGACCATTACCTGCGGGACCTGCACAGCGGGGTGGGCCTCATCGCCACGCGCGACCAGGCAGGCTCGGGTGCCATGAGCTACACGTCCATCACTGGGCAGTACGCCTACGAGATCGAGCTGAAGCGCAAGGTGTTCGTGCGGCCCGCGCTCCAGCTCGGCTATGTGAACCACGCCGTGGACTACACGCGGCTCGTGTTCGGCGACCAGCTGGCGCGCGGCGGTGACATCGGCACCTACGAGAACCTGGCCCGCCGCAACGTGGGCTACATGGACCTGGGCACCGGCGCCCTGTTCTTCACGCCGAAGCTGTGGCTGGGCATGGCGGTGCACCACCTCAACGAGCCCGACCAGTCCCTGTTGCTCGCCAGCTCCACGGTGCCGCGTAAGTTCAGCATGCACGGGGGCTACCGCCTCAACATCCGCACGGCGGTGATCCGGGAGCACCCGCAGGCCGTGCTCTTCGCCTTCAACTACAAGGCGCAGGGGCGCTACGACCAGCTCGACATCGGCGCCTATTACGAGCAGGACCCGTTCTTCGCGGGGATCTGGTACAGGGGGCTGCCGGTGAAGGCCTACGCGCCCGACCGGCCCAACAACGATGCCATCGCGCTGCTCGCCGGCGTGGTTGTGAAGGACTGGCGTTTCGGGTACAGCTACGACCTCACCATCTCCTCCCTGGCCGCGCGCAGCGGTGGCGCCCATGAGCTGAGCATCGTGTACGACTGGGCCGACCGCCGCCTCCGCAAGGCACTGTCCAAGCGCCGGGTTGTGCCCTGTGCGAAATTCTAGAGGGCCTTCTCCTGCTCCGCCTTTTCCGTGAGGATCAGCCAGCGCTCTCCCTTCGTGTCGATGTCCTTCACCACGCGTTCCAGCTCGATGTAGAGCTCCATGGTGGCGTGGTGGTCGCCGCCGCCCGCGGCGATGCGCGCGAGGATCTCCTCCTTGCGCTTCTCCAGGGCGGGCACCTCCTTCTCCAGCTGCTGAAGCTCGCGCTTCTCACCGAAGGACATGCGGTTGGAAGGGGACTTCCTGCGCGGCTCCTCCGCCTGCGCGGCCTTCTCCTTGCGCTCCCCCCTGGCCTCGGCCTGTTCACGCGCCTTCTGTGCCTCCCGCAGCTCGGTGTAGCTGCCCACCCACTCCTTGATACGCCCTTCGCCCTCGAAGACCAGCAGCTTGGTGCACAGCTTGTCCAGGAAGAAGCGGTCGTGGCTCACGATCAGCAGGCACACGTCCAGGTCGATCAGGAAGTCCTCCAGCGCGTTCAGCGTGGGGATGTCGAGGTCGTTCGTGGGCTCGTCGAGGATGAGCAGGTTGGGGTTCTTCATCAGCACGGTGCACAGGTAGAGCCTGCGTTTCTCCCCGCCGCTGAGGGTGCTCACGAACTG
>JBIJCH010000180.1:0-5220 GCA_044344815.1 Flavobacteriales bacterium
GCCCGCCTCCTGCGCCGATGGCTGCTGTTCCCGCTCACCGACCGGGCCGCGATCGAGGCCCGGCACGACCGCGTGGCCGGCCTGCTCGAGGCCGATGAGGTGATGCGCGGCCTGGAGAACGGGCTGCGTGCCGTGGGCGACCTGGAACGCCTGGTGGGCCGCGCCGCCGCAGGCCGCATCAACCCGCGCGAGGTGCTCCAGCTGCAGCGGGCGCTGGACGCTGCAGTGCACATCCGGGCGCTGCTCGCCGCCAGCGGGCACGTGCTCGCGGGCGCCGCCCTGGGCTGGGAACCACCCGAGGACCTGGCGCGCCGCATCGGGTCCGACCTGGAGCCGGAGGCACCGGTGAACGTGCTCAAGGGCGGCGTCATGCGGCCCGGGGTGAGCCCAGAGCTCGATGAGCTCCGCCATGTGACCGCGCACGCCAAGGAACTGCTGCTCGCCATCCAGCAGCGCGAGTCGGAGCGCACCGGCATCACCTCGCTGAAGGTTGGATACAACAACGTGTTCGGCTACTACCTCGAGGTGCGCCACACGCATCGCGACAAGGTGCCCGCCGAGTGGGTCCGGAAGCAGACGCTCACCGGGGCCGAGCGCTACATCACCGATGAGCTGAAGTCGCTCGAGGAGCGGATCCTCGGCGCCGAGGAGCGTATCCAGACGCTGGAGGCCCGGCTATTCCAGCAACTGGTGGAGGCCGTGTGCGCGGCGATCGGGTCGCTGCAGGCAACGGCCGCAGCGCTCGCCGAACTGGATGTGCTGCGTTCGTTCGCCGAGGTGGCGGGCCAGTGGCGCTATTGCAGGCCGGTGATGGACGATGGTCGCTCGATCGAGCTGCGCGCCGCGCGGCACCCCGTGATCGAACAGCAGCTTCCTCCGGGCGAGGCCTACATCGCCAACGACCTGCTGCTGGGCCCCGACGAGGCGCAGGTGCTGGTGATCACCGGTCCGAACATGAGCGGCAAGTCGGCCATCCTACGGCAGACGGCGCTCGTGGCCCTGCTGGCGCAGGCCGGGAGCTTCGTGCCTGCGAAGAGCGCGCGCCTGGGGGTCCTGGACCGCATCTTCACACGGGTGGGGGCCTCCGACAACCTGAGCACCGGCGAGTCCACGTTCATGGTGGAGATGAACGAGACGGCCAGCATCCTGAACAACCTGAGCGACCGCAGCCTGGTGCTGCTCGACGAGATCGGTCGGGGCACAAGCACCTACGACGGCATCTCCATCGCCTGGGCCATCGCCGAGTTCCTGCACGAGCACCCCGCACGTCCGCGCACATTGTTCGCCACGCACTACCACGAGCTCAACGAGATGGCGGGTACCTTTCCCCGCATCCGCAACGCGAACGTGGCCGTGCGCGAGGCCGATGGCAGGGTCCACTTCCTGCGCAAGCTTGTGCCCGGCGGCAGCGACCGCAGCTTCGGCATCCACGTGGCGCGCATGGCGGGCATGCCCGGCCGGGTGATCGACCGCGCCGAGAAGGTGCTGGCCCACCTGCAGGCCACCCACGGCGGCGACCTCGGCGCCCCGGCAGAACGGCCGCTGGCCACCCTGGAGCGCGAGCCGCAGCTCAGCATCTTCCAGCTCGATGACCCCGCGCTCGAGGCGATCCGCGCCCAGATCGAGGAGCTCGACATCGATACGCTCACCCCGGTGGAGGCCCTGCTGAAGCTGAACGAGATCAAGCGGATGGTGGGCGCGGGCAAGGTGAAGCTGCGCAAGGCCTGATCGTTCGCGGCCCGCTGCGTAGGTTGCGGCGTGAAGCCCGTCGCCCTCGCGAAGCGCGCTCCGGTCGCAGTGATCGCCGCGGCCGTGCTGCTGGCCTACTGGCCGCTTGCCACCTTCGGATACACGCTGCCGCACGGCGACACGCTCGACTGCTGGCTGCCCTGGCGCTTCTTCATCGCGGCCTGCCTCCAGAACGGGGAGCTCCCGCTGTGGAACCCGTACCTCCAGATGGGGTATCCGGTCCATGCCGACCTGCAGGGTCCGGCCTGGTACGCCGAAGCCCTCGCGCTGGGTGGCACCATCGGGCAGCCCCTCTGGCTGCTGCAGGTGCTGTTCCTGGCCTACGTGATCCTCGGGGGCGCAGGAATGCTGCGACTGGTGCGCACGGTTCACGGCCATCCCGGCGCCGCGCTGGTCGCCGGCGCGGCCTACGCGCTCAGCGGCTTCTTCACCGGGCATGTGATGCACTTCTACGCGGTGATCAGCGCCGCCTGGCTGCCCTGGCTGCTCGATGCCCAGGTGAGGCTGCTGCGTGCACCGCATTGGAGGCCGGCGGTCGCGGCGGCGGTGTACCTGTCCTTCCTGCTCACCGGAGGCAACCACACCTTCACGATCCTCGCCTTCTACCTGGTGGCGGCGCTGGTGGTGCAGCGGGCCTGGCACCTGTGGCGGTGGGATCGCGTGATCCTGGCGGGCCTTGTGCGCCACGAGACCCTCTTCCTCGGCGCCACGGTGCTCATGGCCTGTGGCACGCTGTGGTCGGCGGTGGAGGTGCTGCCGTGGATGACCCGCGGCGGCGGGCTCGGGCTGGACTCCGCCGCACAGGGCGCCTTCACGCCGCGCGCCTTCGTGTCACTGCTCTTCCCCTTCGCCAGCGGCACCGACAAGGACCTGCTGGGCACCGACCCCACCATGGCCAACGGCTACATGGGCATCTGGCTGCTCGCCTGGGCGGTTCTGGCCCTGTTCCGGCCGCGCAAGCCCGAGGAGAACGTGCTGCTGGTGTTCGGCGTGGTGTGCGGGCTGGCCTCCGTGGGGCCTGCACTTCCCGTGCATCGCCTGCTGTGGGCGTTCGTTCCGGGCATCGACCTGTTCCGCTTTCCCAGCTATTTCCTGCTGGGGGCGCAGCTGGCGGTGCTCGTGCTGGCCGCCGGCACGCTGGCCCACCTGCGGACGTTGATGGACCGGCGACCGGTCGTGCTGGTGGTGACCGCTGGTCCGGTGCTGGCCGCATCGGTCCTGCTGCTCCTGGCGCTCAGCAGGCCGGGTGCCGAACCCACGGACGGCGTGCTGTTCGACCGCATCCGGTCGCTGCACACCGGAGGTCGCATCCTGCTGTCCGGTGCGGTGGTGCTGCCCTCGCTTCTCCTGGGCGCTTGGTGGGTCCTGCGCAGGCGCTCGTCCCTGACCGGTTGGGGCCTGCTGGTGCTTGTGGAGATGACCTGGTCCACCGGGCTCGCCGTCTGGAACACGGGGGTCGCCGACCTGTCGCCGTTCGCCGTGCAGGAGCGGATCGATGCGTTCCCCCCGGGGCCGGTGGTGCCACCGTTGGAACCGATGGGCCTCAGCCGGGATGACGCGTCCGGGCTGCATGTGCTCTGGCGCAACACGCTGGTGTACAAGAACCGTCCGGGCTTCGGTGGGTTCAACTCGTTCCAGTTGCGGCATGTGGCCGAACTGCAGGAGCAGCAGCCCGCCCTGCGCGACGCGCTGATGCAACGACCGCTGCTTTTCCTCGGCGATCCGGCGGGTACCGGGACGCAGGGTCGCGTGGTGCTGAAGGACATGTCCTATTCGGCGTTGGAGGCGGAGGTGGCGACACCGGTGCCCCGGAAGCTCCATGTGCAACAGGCCTGGTACCCCGGGTGGACGGCTCAGGTGGACGGGCGGACGGCCGCGGTGGAGCGGGCCCACGTCGCCGGCATCGCGGTGCCGGTCCCGGCGGGTACGCATCGGGTGCGGATCGCCTATGAGCGGCCCTGGGTGCCGGTGCTGATGGCGATCTCGCTGCTCGCGTTGCTCGGTGCGCTCTCAGCGCTGGCGCTCACCTGCGCAAGGCCGCTGCCATGGTCCTGCGGTGTGGCCCTCCTGGCCGGCATGCTGGGCTACGGTCTCCTCGGTCATGGGGAACGCTCCAACATGGTGACGCAGGGGCTTGTTCAGCTTGCGGCCGGAGGGAACTCCATCGACGTGGTGAGCACGGACAGGCCTGCGATCGTCGCTGGGCACCTGCCCAAGGCCGCAATGGTGCGCTGTGAGCATGCGGCGGATGTGCCCCGGTTGCTGCGCGCGTTGGAGTCCGCAGGGCGCCAGCGCGTGACCCTGGCGTTGGCGGGCCTGACCCTGCCTCCGGAGGCCCTGCCCTTGCTATCGGACAATGGGTGGCATCTGCTGCGCCATGAGAGGCATGCAGGTGTGGAGGTGCTTTCGTTCACGCGCCAGCTCCCCGGCACACCGGGCCACCAGCTCTTCCGGGACCCGCTCGGCGATGGCATGGCCTTGTCGTCACCCGGTGCCCCTTACACAGCGGCCTACCGGCAGCGTGTGGACGACCTGCGACACGCCAGCGGCTCACAGCTGTGCGTCGACCTGCGGTTCAAGGCGCAGGCGGGGGCCAGGGGCTACCTGGTGATCGAGCGCCGCCGCGGCGATCGTGTGGTGGATCATGAGGCCATCCCGTTCACCGGTGCTGTTGAAGGGGATACCACTTGGTCGCCCTTCATGGTGCTGCGCGATCGGCGGGAGCTGCGGGATGCGGCCCTGGAACTGGGGGTGTACGTGTGGAACGACGGCCCCGATACCCTATGGGTGCGTGACCTTCGCGTGCGCATGGTGGGTGGCCCCCGGGCAAAGGATGGCGGTTGAACTTGTTCGGATCGTTCGACGCACTATATTTGCACCCGCTTCGGCAACGAAGTCACGCGAGAGTAGCTCAGTTGGTAGAGCACGACCTTGCCAAGGTCGGGGTCGCGGGTTCGAGTCCCGTTTCTCGCTCCAGGAATGCCTCCCCCGGGAGGCATTCGGCTTTTCGGGCCTGCCGCGCCGCGGATAGCTTTGCCGGAGCACCCTGCTTCACCGTCGCCAAGGCTGCGGTGAAGATGCCCGGGTGGTGAAATGGTAGACACGAGGGACTTAAAATCCCTTGGTCCGCAAGGGCCGTGTGGGTTCGAGTCCCACCCCGGGCACCATGGCGATCCCCGCATTGCCCGCGGTGCGGCGCACCCGCATCGCGCCCACACCGAGCGGCCTGTTACACCCCGGCAACGGCGCCTCGTTCGTGCTCGCGTGGAAGCTGGCCCGGCAGGCGGGGGCGAAGGTGCTGTTGCGCATCGACGACCTGGACGCTCAGCGCATGCGGCCCGCTTATGTGGATGACATCTTTCGCACGCTCGAATGGCTGGGGCTCACCTGGGATGAAGGGCCGCAAAGCCCCGATGAGCTCGCCGACCGATGGTCCCAGCACCTGCGCATCGACCGATACCGGCAGGTGTT
>JBIJCH010000184.1:0-5197 GCA_044344815.1 Flavobacteriales bacterium
GGTGTACAGGGAGAAGACCCCGCCCTCACCCCGGTTGTCGGCCTGCAGGGTGATGAGGATGTACTTGAAGGTGGTCTGCAGCGTGAGGGTCCAGAACACGCAGCTTACTCCACCATAGATCAGCTTCTTGTCGATCACGCGCTCCCCCACGATCGCCTTGAACACATAGAGCGGGGAGGTGCCGATGTCACCGTAGATGATCCCCAGTGCGACCAGCAGCGTTCCTACGGTCACCTTGCTCAGGTGGCCATGCCCCGAATTACCCATGGATGGTTGGCATTGGCCGGGGCGGACCGGAGAGCCGCACGAGCGTTCGCCCCGGCTGGGACGAGCGGGTCAGGAAGGACCGGTGCTTAGCGGAGGCCACGGCGGAAAAGCGGGACGAATGTAGGAGGGCGCGTCGTGCCGTGAACGGTCCACCACCGGATTTTCCACCGCAGGCTCAGGGACCCAGGGGGCTGCGCTGCAGCCAGCGCACGAGCATCGCGTCGTCCAGCAACCTGCCGATGTACCGGTAGCGCGAGTCGGCGAGCGGGTTCCGTCCCTGTAGTGGCTCGGCCATCACGCCCACCTCGCGCCGGTAGTAGTTGCTGCGCACGAAGAGCGCCTTTCCGCCCTTCACCCGGATGAAGCCGACGTGGTTGTCCAGGCCCACGGCGTAGAGCCCGTCGCCCTGCTGCCGAAGCCAGTCCTCCACCTCGCTCACGGGCCGGTCGTGGAAGCTCTTGCCGGCCGGTGCCATCTTGCGGATCATGGGCTCCGCGGCCAACTGGGCCCACGTGAAGCGGGGCAGGTCGAAGCCGGCGTCCTGCAGCACCGTGGTCACGAAGTAGCCGCAGGCGATGGTGCCTTCGCGCGGTACACGGGTGGTCCCGTTGAAGTCCCATGGGGTGCCCTTCCAATGCTCGAACTGGGCGTCGATGGCCGCGAGCAGGTAGGTGCGAGCGCAGGTGACCACCGTGTCCTTGCGCGTGGATGCCGCATAGGCTGCGCCCAGTTCGGTGCGGTGCTGCGCGATGGAGGCCTTGAGCGCGGTGTAGCCGGCACACGGGACCGGGCAGAGGAGGGGGAGCAGGAGCAGGCTGTGCATGTCCGGGGAATGCGCCCCGGTGGCTCAGGGTAACGTCAGCGGCCCACGAACCCGTGATACGCCGCCGAGGCCGCCCAGAGCAGGCCGGGCAACAGGGCCACGCCCATGCTCAACAGCGTGCCGGCCCAGAACAGCAGCCTCCGCCAGGTAGCGGGCGTGATGCGCAGCACTTCAAGGGACCAGCCTGCCGTGTAGCAAACGTTGCAGGCGAAGGCGAAGAACAGCACCGCCATTGGCTCAACCACGTCCTCGCCCGGCGGCACATCGGCGAGGCGCTCCACGAGCAGAAGGCTGGTCATCCCGGCGAGGAGCACCAGGCCATTGTACAGGAAGCGCCGAAGCTCCCACCAGCCGATGGTACCCAGGACCTCCGCCATGCGCGTCCTCATGCTCCTGGGTCCAACGCATGGACCGGGCGGAAATGATGAGCCCCCGGAGATCCATCCAGGGGCTCCTTGATCGGCATGACCCGTGGGCCTAGCGCATGTCGTTGATCTCCACGCCGGGGAACTTGGCCTTGTCGAACACGAAGTTGCCCTCGGCCAGCTCCGGGTTGCCCACGAAGCGCTTCAGGGTGTAGGTGACCACGTTGCCGTCCTTGTACAGGACCTGGGCGGTGCGCAGTTCCACCTTGTTCTTGTCGATGCCCAGGATCACGGTGTGGTAGGGCTTCTTGGAGGGGTCGAGGGGGAACAGCTTGATGGTCTGCACCACGGTTCCCGTGGCGTCGGCCTTCTCCTCCACGAACTGGCTCTTGAAGCCCTTCTCGTACACGGTGAGGAGCTTGCTTGGGTCGAGCTCCTGGTCCATCTCGGCCGGGTCGTTCACCTGCACCTCGTTGCTTTTCTTGCTGTAGGCCCAGAGCGCGGTGCCGTCGTTGATCACGGTGTTGTCCGGCAGGGTGAGGCGGAAGCGCTTGCCCTTCACCTTCACGTTGCCCTCCTGCTTCACATCGAGCTTGCTGGCGGTGTTCACCAGGCGGCTGCTGAAGTCGGCCTCGAAGCTCGTGTAGCTCTTGTTCTTCGCGATGAGCCGGTCCATGATGGCCTTGCTCTTCGGGTCGTCCTGCGCGTGCAGGGTGGCGGAGAGCAGCAGGCCGGTGGCCAGGAGGGAGATCAGGGTTCTCATGGGCGTCAAAGGTAATCCGGCCCCGCTCAGGCAAGGGGCGTGCCAGAAGTGCGAGGCGCCCCCCAAAGGTTCAAGCGCGAGCACGCACTACGCGCCGTTGAGGGCGTAACGCTCACGGGCACTGCCCACTGTCCCCCAAGGCCCGCAGGGCCGCAGCAGCATCACTTCGGCAGCTCCTGCCGCAGCATGGTGCCCACGCACTTCGGGGAGCCGCAGTGGCAGGCCCATTTCTCGCGTTCTGCCTTGGTGAGCTTGCGCTTGATCACGATGCCGTAGTCATAGATGATCTCCTCGCCGGCCTTGATGGCCCGCGTCGCCTCGATGATCACCCGGTCCTTGCTGCGGTCCTTCCCGTGATGCTCGTGCACCAGGGCTTCGGCGTTCACGTCGCAGCCGGTGTTGATCCAGCGGGCGATGTTGCCTTTGCGGTTGCCGTCGATGACGTAGTCGTCGTTGAGGATGAACAGGAAGGTGTGGCCGGTCTCGGGCCCTTCGTAGCGCTTGTCGGCCTCGGCGTGGGTGATGAGCTTCCCCTTGTACTCCACGATGCGCTCGCCCTTGCGGATGGGGGCGATGGCGAAGACGCCGTTGCCGTGGATCTTGGATCGGCGGCGCTTGATCTTGTGCTCGGCGAAGGCCATGGGCGGGGTTAAGGGGCCGCAAAGAAAGGCAGTGGCGGCGAACGGGATCGAGCGGGCGCTCAGAAGTAGGCGCTCACCACCACCACGGAGGTGATCACGCAGATCAGGTCCACCAGCAGCATCACGCCAAGCGCGTACCGGCTGTTCTTCACGCTCACGCTGCCGAAGTAGAGCGCCACCACATAGAAGGTGGTCTCGGCGGCACCCTGGAAGAGGCACACCAACCGCCCGGTGAGGCTGTCGGCGCCGTAGGTGTGCATGGCGTCGAGGAGGAATCCGCGCGCGCCCCCCGCGCTGAACGGACGCATGAGCGCGACCGGCATGGCGTCGATCACCTCCTTGCTCACCCCGGCCAAGGCCAGGCCACGGGACAGCCCTTCCATCACGATGTCCATCAACCCGCTGTTGCGGAAGATGCTGAGCGCTGCCAGCATGGCGATCATGTAGGGCAGCACGCGCAGCCCGGTGGTGAATCCGTCCTTGGCGCCGTGGATGAAGCTGTCGAACAGGTTGGTGCCCTTCTCCGTGAAGTACTTCTCCTTCAGGAGCGCGTAGCCCACGATCACCGCGATGATCAGCAACAGCATGCCGTTGCTCAAGTTGTCCGTGAAATGCGACTTGCCCAGGCCGGAGAGGGAGGTGAGGTAGGCCATGAGGCCGGCGATGGTGCCGCCGATGCCCACGACGAAGAGGACAACGGGCAGCTTGAACAGGTTGATCCGCTGCCGGAAGGCGACGAGCACCATGGCCGAGAGCGTACCCACGAAGGAGGTGATGATGAGCGGTACCATGATGTCCGCCGGGTTCGCCGCACCCATCGCCGCGCGGTACCCGATGATGCTGGCCGGCAGCAGGGTGAGCCCCGCCGCATGCAGGCACAGGAACATGATCTGGCTGTTGGTGGCGGTGTCCTTGTTCGGGTTGTCCGCCTGCATGCTCTCCATGGCCTTCAGCCCGAAGGGCGTGGCCGCGCTGTCGAGCCCCAGGAAATTGGCCGCGAAGTTCAAGGTCATGAAGCCGTAGGCCGGGTGGTCCTTGCGCAGGTCGGGGAAGATGCGTTGGAAGATGGGGGCGAGGAAGCGCGCGAGCTTCTCCATGGCCTTTGCGTCCACCAACAGGTTCAACAGGCCGCAGAAGAAGGTGAGGTAGCCGATGAGCGGCAGCCAGAGGTCGGTCACGGTGTCCTTGCAAACAGGGAAAAGGCCATCGGCCCGCACGGTGCCCGAGGTCACCTTGACCGTTCCGGCGCTGGTGAGGGTGTAGGTCGAATCGCCCGCCACCACCGGCACCCCGATGCGCAGGGCGGGGAGGAGCGCGGCGAGCTGCAGGTCGGCGCTGTCGAGCTCGTTCACCGTCAGTGCCTCACCCTGTTGCCCGTTCACCAGCGTGCCCAGGGAATACTGCCGCCCGGTGGCCAGCAGCACCAGGATGTAGCCGATGCTCAGCAGGAGCATCCAGGACCAGAAGCGGCTCAACGCCATGCAGGCGAAGATCCGGATGCCATCCGGTCGCGTGCCTGTGGACGGAGCGCCTTCGTGAACAGCGGCGTGTGGATGGGCGCGCGTAGCTTCGTGCCATCAACGTCACCGCCATGAACCGCTCGACCCTCGTGCTCACTTCTCTCGGCCTGCTCTTCATGCTCGGCACATCGTGCGTGAGCAAGAAGAAGTACACCGCCCTCAGCCTTTCCAACGAGACCCTGCGCAACAAGCTGGACGAGTGCAACCGCGACCTGGAGGCCTGCCGCGGGGAGAGGTCCGTGCTCGACGCCCGCATGGCCGAGATGGATAACAAGAACCAGCACCTCAAGGACCAGGTGGCGCAGTTGAACAACACCAACGCCCAGCTGCTGAACAGCGTGAACACCATGGCCACCCTCAGCAAGCAGGAGGCCACCAACCTGGAGAAGTCGCTGGAGCAGATCCGCGAACAGGACCTGCGAATCCGCACCCTGCAGGACGCCCTCACCAAGAAGGACAGCGTGACCCTGGCGTTGGTGGTGAGCCTGAAGAGCTCGCTGGGCAACCTCAACGACACCGATGTCACGGTGAACGTGGAGAAGAGCGTGGTCTTCATCTCCCTCAGCGACAAGATGCTCTTCCGCAGCGGCAGCACCGAGCTTTCACCCCGCGCCAAGGAAGTGCTGGGCAAGGTGGCTACGGTGCTCAACGACAAGCCCGACATGGAGGTGCTGGTGGAGGGCCACACGGACAACGTGCCCATCAGCCGCGACTGCGTGAAGGACAACTGGGACCTCAGCACCCAGCGGGCCACCACCATCACCCGTGTGCTGCAGACCGAGTACAAGGTGGATCCCGCCCGCATCACGGCAGGTGGC
>JBIJCH010000185.1:0-5194 GCA_044344815.1 Flavobacteriales bacterium
AAGGGCGACACCCTGCGCATGGGTCCGCACTTCGTCACCTACACCGGCCGGCGCCAGGAGGGGGTGAACCTGTACTTCGACATGGACTACCTCGCGGCCGAGCCCAGCACCTACGCGGTGGGCGACACCGTGCGGGTGCGCAACAGCCTGTTCCGCGCCCGGGAGGCCCACACCGCCGGGCTCGACTTCCTGAAGGACATGGAGGCCGGCCGCTGGGAGGAGCTCGAGGGCTACCAGCGCCGCGTGCTGTGGCATGCGCCGAAGTGGAGCCCCCACCGCCCCGGCGGCAAGGAGTTCGCGCTGGAGCCCTTCGTGCAGCTGAACCCCCGCTTCGGCAACGTGGCCGAGCCCAGCACCCGCCACTGGCTCGCGCGCGACCTCTACACCCACATCCGCTACGCCAAGCTCGAGGGGCAGGACACCAGCGACCACATGCCCGCGCGCACCTTCGAGAAGCGGCTGGGCGAGACCATCGTGACGCCCACCTGCCTGATCCGCATGGACAGCCTGCGCACCGTGCGCGACAGCGTGACCGCCTCGGTGCTCGGGCCCGAGTTCACGGCCTACAGCCTGCGCGTCACCGTGTGCGACATCTACGACACCACGCGCTGCTTCGAGGCGCGCCCCGTGCTCATCACGCGCTTCGGCGAGCCGGTGGCCAGCAAGGGCTTCGAGGTGCCCGAGCTGAAGGTGAAGCTCGACCTTGCAGGCGTGAAGGGCGAGACCATCGCGCTGGACGTGAGCGAACGGGAGTTCGTGGTGCTGCAGGCCATCGTGTTCCCCGGGATCAACATCCTGTGGGTGGGCTGCATCCTCATGGCGCTGGGTACCTTCATGGCCGTGCGGCAACGCGTGAAGCGGGGCCGCAGCACCGCATGAAGCGCACCGGTCCCTCCGTCGCCCTGATCGGCACCGGCCGCATGGCCTTCCACCTGGGCCACGCCCTGCTGCGCGCCGGCGTGGTGCTGAAGGGCGTGAGCGGCCGCGACCAGGGCCGCGTGGACGCGCTGGCGGCCGGCCTGGGCTGCGTGCCCTACCTGCTGCCCCGCGTGCCCGAGGCCGACCTGCTGCTGCTGGCCGTGAGCGACGATGCCTTGCAGGCCGTGGCGAAGCAGCTGCCCGCAGGCGACCACGTGCTGGCCCACACCAGCGGAGCGCAAGACCACGCCATCCTGGGCATGACCGCCCACCGCGGCGTGCTGTGGCCCATCAAGAGCCTGAGCCCCGGCAAGCCCGCCGACCTGAGCCGCGTGCCCCTGGTGGTGGACGCCAGCGACGAGCGCGCGCGCACCGTGCTGCTCGACGTGGCCCGCAGCATCAGCGGCAAGGTGGTGGAGCTGCCGCTGGAGAAGCGGCGCACCGTGCACCTGGCCGCCGTGCTCGCCTCCAACTTCCCCGTGTTCCTGCTGCGCGAGGCGGGCCGGTTGCTGGAACAGGAGGACCTCTCCCCCGACCTGCTGCTCCCCCTGTGGAAGGCCATGGCCGCGAAGGCCGCCGACGTGGGCCCCGACCAGGCCCTCACCGGTCCGGCCCGCCGCGGCGACCTGCGCACCATCAAGCGCCACTTGGACCGGTTGGAGGACGACACCGATCTTCGCCGCACCTATGCGCTCCTGAGCGAGCTCATCCTGAAGGCGTATCACCCCCGCAAGCGTGGCATCACCGACCTATAAGGAACTGCTGGCCGGCATCAACGCCTTCCTCTTCGACGTGGACGGCGTGTTCACCGACAACCGCACGCTGCTGATCCCCGACATGGACCCCGTGCGGGTGTTCCACACGCGCGATGCCTTCGCCGTGCAGCACGCCGTGAAGGAGGGCATCCGCATCATCATCATCACCGGCGGGCGCAGCAAGGGCGTGGCCGACAGCTTCGGGCGGCTGGGCGTCACCGAGTTCCACAACAGCATCCGCAACAAGGAGGAGCTCTTCGACCAGCTGGTGGCGCAGACCGGGCTGGACCCGCTCACCACCGCCTACATGGGCGACGACCTGCCCGACCTGCGCGTGATGCAGCGCGTGGCCCTGCCCTGCTGCCCGAGCGACGCCGCCGAGGAGATCAAGGCCGTGAGCCGCTACGTGAGCCGGCTGCCCGGCGGCGGCGGCTGCGTGCGCGACCTGCTCGAACAGGCCATGAAGGTGCAGGGCCGCTGGCTCACCGATGGCGCCTACACCTGGTGATCCGCATGCGCGCCTTCATCGCCCTCACCCGCCCGCTGAACCTGCTGATCATCGCGTTCACGATGGTCACCATGCGGTACGGCGTGCTGCAGGGGCTGCTGTGGCCCGATGCGCACACCCTGCAGCAGGGTCTGCCGGAGTTCATCGCCCTGGTGCTGAGCACCGTGCTGATCGCGGCGGGCGGCAACATCATCAACGACTACTTCGACACGCGCATCGACCGCATCAACAAGCCCGGCGACGTGATCGTGGGGCGCACCGTGAAGCGCCGCGTGGCCATGGCCGGCCACCTGGTGCTGAGCGCGCTGGGCCTGCTGCTGGGCATGTATGCCGCCTGGCGCGCGGGCTCCCTGCGGCTGGCCGTGCTCCCCGCCTTCGCCATCGGCGCGCTGTGGACCTACAGCACCACCTTCAAGCGGCGCATGTTCATCGGCAACGGCCTGGTGGCCACCCTCACCGCGCTGGTGCCCCTCACCGTGGGGCTGTACGAGATCCCCCTGCTGGAGGTGCGCTACGCCGGCGAGCTGCTGCGCACCGGCGTGCCCGAGGCCGGGGTGGCCGCGTACTTCAACATGCTGTGGTCGGGCATCCTGCTCTACGCCGGCTTCGCCTTCATCACCACCCTGGTGCGCGAGCTGCAGAAGGACATGGCCGATGTGCGCGGCGACATGGCCGACGGCTGCCGCACGGTGCCCATCGTGCTGGGCATGAAGTGGGCCCGTGCGCTGGTGGTGTTCTACGCGGTGTGCACCTCCATGGCCGTGTGGATGGTCTACCGCCGCTACCTGGGCGACACCTTCTCCTTCTGGGAGATCACCTTCGGGGTGATCGCGCCCATGCTCGTGAGCGCCTGGCTCTCGGCCACGGCCACCGACCGCAAGGGTCATGTGCGCGCCGGCAACGTGATGAAGGTGGCCATGGTGATGGCGATCGGCTACGCCTGGCTGCTGGGAACGATCCTGCACGGATGAGCGCCGCGCCCCTCCTCCCCTGGCGGCTCGTCCTCGCCTCGGCCAGCCCGCGCCGACGCCAGCTGCTGCAGGGCCTCGACCTGCCCGTGGAGATCACCAGCGTTGACATCGATGAGACACCGCCGCCGGGCATGCCCGACGAACAGGTGGCCGAGCACCTCGCCCGCGAGAAGGCCCGCGCGTGGACCGGCACCCTCGCGCCCGACCAGGTGCTGGTGACCGCCGACACCACGGTGCTCCTGGACGATGCGAGCGGCGCCCACCTCCTGAACAAGCCCGTGGACGAGTCCGATGCCCGCCGGATGCTGCGCCTGCTCGCGGGCCGCAGCCACCGCGTGATCACCGGCGTGTGCCTGCGCACCGCGGGGGGCCTGCACAGCTTCGCCGATACCGCCAACGTCACCTTCCGCGCGCTGAGCGATGCCGAGATCGCCTACTACGTGGAGCGCCACCGCCCGCTGGACAAGGCCGGCAGCTACGGCGTGCAGGACTGGATCGGCTACACCGCCGTCACCCGCATCGAGGGCAGCTTCTACACCGTGATGGGCCTGCCCATGCACCGCGTGTACGAAGCGCTGCAGGCCCTGCCGGCCCCTTCCGGGCAAGGCCTGTAACTTCGGCACCATCTGAACGTCCCATGACCAAAGCGTCCCCCATGTTGCGCAACCTGTTCCTGGCCGGCATCGGCCTGCTCACCGCCAGCGGCCTCCAGGCCCAGTCCGTGGCCGTGTACACCCCGCCCGTGAAGAAGGCCTACTGGTCCACCAGCGGCGAGTGGATCTTCTCCATGCCCATCCTCGATGTGAACGGCAGCGACCAGGGCAGCGTGGTGCGCTTCTCGCCCTTCTTCAACGCCCAGGGCATGCTCAACTACGACCTCAGCGAGCAGTTCGGCCTGTTCACCGGCCTCAGCATCCGCAACCAGGGCTTCATCTACGACGTGCCCGGCGACTCCCTCAACCGCCGTTACAAGTATCGCACCTACAACGTGGGCGTGCCCGTGGGCATCAAGGCCGGCCGCATGAACGGCGCGCTCTTCTTCGCCGGCTACGAGTTCGAGATGCCCTTCAACTACAAGGAGAAGTTCTTCGAGAACGAGAGGAAGGAGGACAAGTTCAACGTGTGGTTCAGCGACCGCAACGAGCAGTTCTACCAGAGCGTGTTCGCCGGCGTGCAGGGCCCCGGCAGCGTCACGCTCACCGTGCGCTACTACCTCACCAACTTCCACAACCAGGATTTCACCGAATCCAGGGAGGTCAACGGTGTCTCCACCAAGGTCAAGCCCTACGACGGCCTCAACTGCAACCTGCTCACCGTGTCGCTGGGCTACGCCCTGTTCGACGGCCGCAAGATGGAGTTCACCCGCGGCGACCAGCCCGACCCGCGCGCCATGCGCTGAGCGCTCCGCACAACACCACACACGAAAGCCCGGCCACGCGCCGGGCTTTTCCGTGCACCGGTCCTCAGCGCAGCAGCACCACGTGACCGCGGTGGCGGCGTTGCACGCCCATGGCATCGCGCAGCTCCACCGTCCACGCGAACAGGCCCTGTGCCGTGCCGCCGCCGTCCCAGCCGGCAAGGTGGTCGGTGCTGCTCCACACCTCCCCGCCCCACCGGTCGAACACGCGCAGCACGAAGTCCTCGGGGCGGCGCACCGAGGTGACCACGCCGAACAGGTCGTTGATGCCGTCGCCGTTGGGGGTGAAGGCGTTCGGGGCGAAGAGGGCGTACTCATCCTCCACGCACAGCTCGGCCGCGGTGGTGTCCGCGCAGCCGTTCACCGTGGAGGCCACGAGCGTGGCGGTGTAGCAGCCCACCTGCGTGTACACCGCCTGCACCACGGTTCCTTCGGCCACGGTGCCTGCGGCATCGCCGAAGGTCCAGTCGAGCGCATCGGCGCCCGCGCCGGTGCTCGTGAGCGTGAAGACGGGATCGGCGAGGAGCGCCACCGCCGGTGCCTGCGTGAAGGCGGCCACCGGCGTGGGGTGCACGAGCACGGCCGCCGCCTCGGTCGTGGTGCCGCTGCAGCCCGCGGCATCGGT
>JBIJCH010000186.1:0-5192 GCA_044344815.1 Flavobacteriales bacterium
ATGGTTCGGTTCGAGGCGGAGCGCGGGCGTGGTTGATATCCCCGTTGGCGAACCTAGGTAGAGGAACACGGCGCCTTCCGAGAGCTCGGTGGTGATGCTGCTCTCCCAGGTGCGGGCGCCCACGAGAAGGTCGCTGTAACCGTCGCCGTTCACATCCCCCGCAGTGCTCACGGAACAGCCGAACTGCGCGCCGGCCTGGTCCACCTGTAGGGTGACCTGCGATGTGGACGGGATCCCCGAGGATGAGCCGTAGTACACATAGGCCAGACCCTCACCGGACTGTCCTTGGGAGCCCAGCCAGGCACCCACGACCACATCGCTGTATCCATCGCCGTTGAGATCGCCCGCCGTGCAGGACGAGATACCGAACTGCGAACCGGCAAGGGGGGCAAGCAGCAGGGTGTTGGCCGTGGTGGATACCGGGTCGATGATGATCGGGTAGGTCGCCCCGCGATCATCGACCTCGATGGTGAGCGTTCCATTGTTGGCCAGCATCCGAGAGGGAACGGTCCGTCCCGATGCATCCCAGCTATGGAGGCCCGTGTAGCGGAGCGCGGGTGTGCCGGAGCACAGGAACTCCACCTCGGCCGGTCCGGTCACACGCATGCCCAGGTCGCCCGAACTGCGCATCCGCACCTCGAGCGGCCCGGTGCCGGGTGGGCGCTCCAGCAAAAGGAAGTTCTGCCTCACGCCATCGTCGCTTGCGATGTACTGGATGCATACCGCCTGGCCGGGAACGAGCAGTTCCGCCTCGCCGGCAATTGGATCGGCCCCCTGCCAGGGATGCATCCCGGATCCGACGCGCCCCCAACCAAGGACCTCCAGCCGGTGGTGCCATTCCTCATCACCGGTGGTGCCACTGAACCGGAGCCCATCGCGGTCGACCATGGTGGCCGGACCGGAATGGGTGGTCGCTGCGTACAGACCGCTGCCGACAGGTTCGAAGCCGGTGCCCGCGAACGAGCGGGCGACCGATCCCGACAGCAAAAGGATGCTCAGGATCCGTTCGGGCCGCCACCCGGAGCCATGGCCAGCAGAAAGGGGCTTCATGGTATGCTTGTGAAAGCAAATTACTCCGTAACCCTTTGGATGTCAATTGCCTTACATGAACACTGCGTTAACTTCGTATGCCGATCCCTGTGGACGGGAGGGTGAACGGAAGATGTGTTCGCGGATCAGCCTGTCCTTCGTGGTCCTGGCATTGCCAGGGCTGGCCTTCGGGCAGGGCACCCCACTTGATACCTTGCCGCGCACCCTCCACAAGGACAGGCTTCTGGCGGTGGCGCTCGGTGGCGGCGCAGTGGTGGCGGGCAGCTTGGTGGCCCTGGACAAGGCCTGGTACAGCCAGTATGAGCGTGTGCCGTTCCAGACGTTCAACGATGGGTCGGAATGGTTGCAGATGGACAAGGCGGGTCACGTCTTCAGCGCCTACACCGTGGGGAAATGGGGCAAGGGGCTGTTGGATTGGAGCGGCGTGGATGAGCGAACGGCCACGTGGATCGGCGGGAGCGTCGGCCTGGTCTACCTCACCGGGGTGGAGTACCTGGACGGCCACTCGGCGGGTTGGGGATGGAGCTGGTGGGACATGGCCGCGAACGTGGCTGGTACGGGCCTGTTCATCGGACAGGAGCTGGGGTGGGGCGAACAGCGGTTGCGGCTGAAGTTCTCGGCCCAGCTCACCGGATATGCGCAGCAGGATCCCGACCTGCTGGGGTCCACGGTGCCGGAGCGCATTCTGAAGGACTACAACGGCGCGACCTATTGGTTGAGCACCGCACCATCGGCTTGGCGGCGCGAAGGGGGGCGGGCGCGTTGGTTCAGCCTGTCGTTCGGCTATGGGGCCGAAGGCATGGTGGATGCGGATCCGGCGGCGAACGATCCCCCTCCGGTCCGCCAGTACTATCTGTCGTTCGACGTGGACCTGGAGCGCATCCCCACGCGTTCGCGCTTCCTGCGCACCACCTTCTTCCTGCTCAACTGCATCAAGGTGCCCGCGCCGGCGCTGGAATACCGGAGCGACGGCCGCTGGTACGGCCACTGGCTGTATTTCTAGGGCTTCAAGGTGCCGTCGAGCAGCATGAGCTTCACGCGCAGCACGGTCGCGACCGTAAGGCTGTCACGCACCTCGCCACGCACCACCATCCCATAAAGCTCCTCGAAGGGCAGCTTCCGGAGCGCCAGTTCCTCGTTGTGGTCGGGCTCGGGTGCGAAAAAGCTGAGGTCCTGCGCCACGTAGAGGATCGCGTGCTCATCGCTCGCGGAGTTGCTCAGGTCCATCCGCAGCACCTCGGTCCACCGCTCCGCCACGATGCCTGCCTCCTCGCGCAGTTCGCGCCGGGCGCTTTCTAGGGGTGGAATGTCGCGCCTGCCGCCTCCCTCCGGGATCTCCCAGCTGGAGGCCTCGATGGGGTAACGGTACTGGCCCACGATCCAGGTGTTCAGGTCCGGGTCGAGCGGCAGCACGCCGATCGCCAGGTTCTTGAAGTGCACCACCCCGTAGATGCCCGGTCGTCCGCTCGGGTCGAGGATGTCGTGATGGCTCACCGAGATCCAGGGGGTCTCGTAGCGCACCTCCTCCTTCAGGGTCCGCCAGGGGCCTCGCTCCTTCATGCGGCGAAGCTAGTGGTCGGTGCGTGGCGGGATGTGGAAACGGATCGACAGCTGCTGCACGCAGCGCACACGGTGCCCATCGCGCACCGCAGGCGCCCAGCAGATCGAGCGGACCAGGCGCATGGCCTCCTCGTTGCAGCCACCGCCGAGCTCGTCCAACGCCCGCAGGTTGCTGATGCTGCCCGATGGTTCCACCACGAAGTCGAGGCGCACGGTGCCCTGCAGGTCGCGCTTGTAGGCATCCCCGGGGTAGTGAAGGTTCGCGGCGATGTGGGCGGGGAGGCCCTTCAGCCCGTTCGGTACCATCGGCACCGGCTACTCCTGCACGGTGTGGGGCGTGTGGATCACCAGGCCGCTGTCGGCCGGTGTGCTGAAGCCCCTGGTGCATGCCCGGGCCTCCAGGCGCCTCCTGTGGCGCTTCGCATCGAAGGGCACTTCCAGGAAATGCTCCGCCGCATGGGCCACGCCGCCCACCGTGGCGGGATGCCAGCGCACCAGGGCCCCGATGCGCAGGGCCTCGGCATCGCAGGCCGGTGTGAGGCCACGCCACACCCGCAGGTCGCGCAGTTCCCCGTCGGCCATCACGCTGAAGATGAGGTGAACCGAGCCTTTCCGGCCCTGCTCCAGCTCGGCCGGCGGGAAGCGGAGCTCCTGCTCCACGAGCCCCGCCACGGCCTGGGCTCCCCCGTAGGGCGTGCACGGCACGAAGCCCTGCGCCATGAGGCGCAAGGACACGAGCGTGGCGAACAGCGGAACGGCCAGGCGCAACATGGTCCCGTAAATTTGCACCATGGCACGGCGGGTGTACAAGAGCGGTGACCGCGTATCCTTCCTCAACGAGGTGGGCGGTGGTGTCGTGCTGCGTCCGCTCAGCCACAACCGTGCGCTGGTGCGCACGGACGAGGGGTTCGAGCTCGAGTACCCGATGGACGCCCTGGTGCCCCGGCTGGAAGGCCCGGACCACGTGGTGTACGGCGTGAGCGATCACCAGGCGGGTCTGGTCGCCGCGAACGACCGGTTGGAGGAGCAGCGGCGTCGGGACCGGCAGCGGCCGGCCGTGTTGCGGGCAGGTGGGAAGCGGACGGAACGTGCGGACGACAGCGTGATGGAGGTGGACCTTCACTTGCAGGAGCTGGTGGACGATGAGCGGGGCATGAGCGACGGGGAGAAGCTGCAGTACCAGTTGAGCTACTTCGAGCGGATGCTGGCCACGGCCATCCGCGAGCGCAAGCGGCGGCTCATCGTGATCCACGGGGTGGGCGAGGGCGTGCTGCGGGAGGAGGTGCGCAAGGTGCTTCAGTACTATGAGCACCTGCGGTTCGATGATGCGGATCCCCGGCGCTACGGCTACGGGGCCACGGCGGTGGAGCTGTTCCACCATTGATCGTTCCTTGATATCCTGTGCATCGCTCCACCGCTCCCGGCCGCAGGGCCGGGGGAGGAAAGTCCGGGCAGCGTAGGGCACCATGCTTCCTAACGGGAAGGGGCCTCATCGGGAACGGTGAGGTCACGGAAAGTGCCGCAGAAAGGGAGACCGCCACAGGGCCGCAAGGCCCGAGGCCGGGACCTGGCAAGGCACGCCTTCGCCAGGGTTCCGGCGTGGCAAGGATGAAAAGGTGGGCCCGCCTTCGCGCGGGATAGCGCGCTTCGGCGCGTCAAAGTAAGAGCCCACCAGTGCCGGTGGCGACATCGGCAGCTTGGTAAACCCCATGGGCTGCAAGACCAAATAGGCCGGGAGGTCGCCGCGTCGCAAGGCGCGGCGGCGAAGGGTGGTCCGCCCTTTCCCGGCGGGTAGGTCGCTCGAGCCTGCCGGCGACGGCAGGTCCAGATAGATGGTGGGGGCCGGCGCGTGCTTCGGCGCGTGCGGGAACAGGACCCGGCTTACAGATGCACAGGACCTTCGTGAAGGGCTCTGGCCGCAAGGCCGGGGCCCTTCGCCTTTACGGGCACGGTCCTTGCACCGGCCGGGCCTACTTTCGCACCGTGCGGTCCGGTTCCTGCCTCCTGCTGTTGCTCCTGCTGGGAGCCTCCTTCGATCTGGTGGGTCAGGAGGTCACCATCCGCGGAAAGGTGGTGACGAGCGAGCCTGACCACGCCTTCTACGACCTGATGATCGTGAACCGCCGCACGCGCAACGGTTCGTTCGGCAATGCCGATGGCACGTTCGCCGTGCGGGCGCTGCGCACCGATACCCTGCTGTTCGGCGCGGGCGGCTACCTCACGCGAAGCTTCGTGCTGCAGGACACGGTGTGGCGTGATGTGTACGATGTCACGGTCGAGCTCCGTCCGTGGCGCATCGAGCTAAAGCCACTGGAGGTGCTCCCGGAGCGCACGCTCAAGGAGATCCAGGCCGATATCGACAAGCTCGGGTACAACGAGCGTGACTACCGCCTGAGCCCGGTGAACGCCTTCGAGAGCCCCATCACCTTCCTCTACCAGGAGTTCAGCAAGCGCGAGCGCAGCCGCAGGCTGGTCGCCGAACTGCGGAACGAGGACCGGAAACGCGAACTGCTCAAGGAGCTGCTCTACAAGTACGTGGAGTACGACATCATCAACCTCAGCGACGAGAGCTTCGACGACTT
>JBIJCH010000187.1:0-5166 GCA_044344815.1 Flavobacteriales bacterium
CTTCAGTTGACGGATGAAGAACAGCTATATGCGCAGGCCCCCGCCGAGCCTGTGCCGGTGACCGTGGAGGCACCGGCCCCGCCACCGCCCCCGACCCAGGCGGTGGTGATCGTCGCCGACGAGATCGGCTGAACCCATTGGTGTGGCGGCGCATGCCGCCGGGAACGAGGACGGCCCCGGCCCAGCGATGGCGCCGGGGCCTGTCGTTGGCCTCACTCCTTCGCATCTTCGGGCCATGCGAGTCCTCATCCTGCCGTTCCTGATCATCCCAGCGCTTGGTCATGCCCAGTGGACCTTCACCGCCGACACCACGCCCACCTGGGAGCAGGTGATCGCGCGGTACGGGCAGCTCGACCTTATGCACCGCGGCGCCCGGCTGCTCACCATCGGCGAGGATGATGGCGGCCAGCCCATCCACCTCTTCGTGATCAGCGATGGCGCCGGCTTCACGCCCGACAGCATCCGCGCGGCGGGGAAGAACATCCTGTGGGTCACCAACGGCATCCACCCGGGAGAGCCTGATGGCATCGACGCCAGCCTGCTGCTGGCCCAGGCCCTGCTGGAGAGCGACCAGCTCATGGGGCTGGCCGCGCACACCGCCGTGTGCATCGTGCCGGTGTACAACGTGAGCGGTGCGGTGGAACGCGGCGCGCACAGCCGGGCCAACCAGCTCGGCCCCATGGAGTACGGCTTCCGGGCCAATGCGCTCAACCTCGACCTCAACCGGGACTTCATCAAGCTCGATTCACGGAACGCCTGGGCACTGGTGCGGGCGCTCACCGCATGGGACCCCGACGTGTACTTCGAGACCCACGTGAGCAACGGCGCCGACCACCGTTACGTGATGGAACTGCTCACCACGCAGGACGACAAGCTGGGGCCGGATGTGGCGCGGTTCATGACCGCCACCCTGGTGCCCGAGCTCTACGCATGGATGGACCGCAAGGGCATCGCCATGTGCCCCTACTTCGAGCTGGTGGCCTCCGTGCCCGACAGCGGGCTCGTGGGCTTCTACGACAGCCCGCGGTACAGCACCGGCTACAACGCGCTCTTTGACCGCATCGGCATCCTGAGCGAGACCCACATGCTGAAGCCCTACGCCGAACGGGTGAACGCCACCCTGCAGCTGATGCTCGCCACGCTGGCGGTGATGGACCGGCATCCGGAGGAGCTGCGCACGGCCCGCGCGGCCGCCAGGCGCACCTCGGCGTCCGTGGACACGCTCGGCCTCAACTGGGTGCTGGACACCACCTCGGTGGAGGACCTCCCTTGGAAGGGCTACGCGGCCGTGATGGAGCCCAGCCGGGTGAGCGGGCTGCCGCGCCTGCGCTACGACCACGAGCGCCCGGTGGAGACCCTGGTGCCCTGGATGGACCGTTACCGCCCGACACGCATGGAGGCCAAGCCGCCCGCCTACCTGGTGCCCCGCCAGTGGCGCACCGTGATCGACAGGCTGGCGGCGAACGGCGTGGCCATGCGTCCGCTGGCGGGCGACACGCTGCTGGTGGTGGAGGAGGACAGCATCGGCGCTTTCACCACGGTGAAGGAACCCTATGAGGGGCATTACCTGCACCGGAACATCCGCACCTCCCGATGGCAACGGCAGGCCCACGCCCACGCCGGTGATGTGCTGGTGCCCATGGGTCGGCCCACCGACCGGTTCGTGGTGGAGGTGCTGGAGGCGGCCGCCGAGGACGGCTACTTCGCGTGGAACCTCTTCGATGCCGTGCTGCAGCAGAAGGAGTGGTTCAGCGACTACGTCTTCGAGGACAAGGCCGCCGGGCTGCTGGAGCGCGACCCCGCGCTGAAGGCCGCGCTGGAGGCCCGGCGGAAGGCCGACCCCGGCTTCGCCGCCGATGCCTGGGCCCAGCTGCTGTTCGTGTACCAGCGTTCCCCTTGGTACGAGCGCGGCCACAGGCGCCACCCCGTGCTGCGTGTCTTACGGCCGTAGCGAAATTCGCCCCCGACACCGATCACCATGTTCAACACCAGGGCGCGCCGCACCGATGACCCCGGCATCGGAACGGCCTTCGACCGGCCGGTGGACCGGCTCGTTGGCAAGGACGACAAGTTCACGGTGCAACGTGTGGGCGCCGGCAACGGTGTGCGGGAGGCCTTCGTGAGCCTCGTGGGCATGGGGACCGCCCGATTCCTGGGGGTGCTCGCCCTCGGCTATGTCGTCATCAACCTCGTGTTCGGCGCCCTGTACATGGCGGTGGGGGTGGAGGGGATCGGCAACGCCCGCCTCGACACGCTTTCCGACCGCTGGGCCACCGCCATCGAGATGAGCGTGCAGACGATCACCACGGTTGGCTACGGGTCGTTCTACCCCGATTCCCCGGGCACTTGGGCCGTGGCCGCGGTGAACGGCATGTTCGGCATCCTCAGCTTCTCGCTGATCGCCGCGGTGATGTACGCACGGTTCGCCAAACCCACCGCGCGCCTTGCATACAGCGATAAGGCGCTCATCGCCCCTTTCCGCGATGGCTGGAGCTTCCAGATGCGCCTGGCCAACCGCCGCAGCACCCTGCTCATGGAGGTGGAGGCCCGCATGATGCTGGTGATGGCCGATGTGGACGAGCATGGCGAGCGGCTCAACTACTACAACCTGCCCCTTCAGCTCGACAAGGTCAATTTCCTGCCCCTGAGCTGGACGCTCGTGCACCCGGTCAACAGCGAAAGTCCCCTGGCCGGCATCTCCGAGGCCGAACTGCGGCTGCGGCGCGCCGAGGTGATCGTGATCTTCAAGGGCATCGACGAGGGCTACATGCAGCACGTGTACACCCGGCATTCCTACCGGTACGATGAGGTCGTATGGGGCGGTCGCTTCCTGCGCGCGTTCTCCGCCACCCCGCAGGGTACCATGCAGCTCTTCCTTGAACGGCTCAGCCAGTACGAGCCGGTGCCCCTGGGTGAACGCGTCCCCCTGCCCATCCGGGAGCAGGCCTGATCATCGTCAGGGATCCGCTTTCCCCCGCCGGTCATCTTTGAACGATCGAAAACCGACGTTCCAGACCCATGACCATCCTCAAGCACCACGTCATCCAGGCCGCACAGCGCAAGCTCGACAGCATGATCGCCGGCCACAAGGACCGCATCAGCGACCTGCGCTCGGCCACCGTGCGCGACGAGATCCAGGAGACCGCCAGCCAGAGCGAGCGCAACCGCGAGGCCGACATCGAGCTCCTGGACCGGTTCAGTGAGCAGGCCGAGCGCCTGGAGCATGAACGCGACCTGCTGGCGCGCTTCGATGCAAAGGACGACCTGGAGACCGTACAGCCCGGTGCCGTGGTGCTCACGGACCAGCGCAACTTCCTGGTGGGGGTGAGCGTGGAGGAGTTCCAGGCCGATGGTCGGGATTACCAGGGTCTCTCGGTGCAGGCGCCGCTGTTCAAAGTGCTCGAAGGGCACCGCAAGGGGGATGCCGTCGCCCATCAGGGGGTGTCCTACACCATCACCGAGGTGCGCTGAACGCCGCCGCGTATGTTCGCGCCGCCGGGGCACCAAGGTCCCGGCGACGACGCATGGAACTGCATGACCTGGCCTTCGGAGCCCGTGTGAAGCATCCCACCCTGGGCATCGGCGTGATCTACGACCTGGACCCGCGCACCGTGTGGGTCTTCTTCAAGGAGCACGGCGAACAGACGATCAGCCGCAGCTTCGAGGGGCTCGAGGTGCTCACGGCAGGCACCGACATCCCCGAGGCGCAGCTCGACATCGAAAGTGTGAGGACGGCCCTGCGCGAGGTGCTGGAGGAGATGCAGATGCCCCAGCGTCCCATCGAGCTGGCCCGCCGGTACGAGGGCGGAACGCTCGAGATCAAGCCGAAGGATCCGGCGCTCAAGAGCAAGGAGATCCCCATCGAGGACCTCTTCCACAAGATCGTGATGATCCGCGACCGGTTCCGCGTGCTGGAGCAGAAGATCAACGCCAACGACAAGCTCAGCGATCAGGACAAGGTGGAGCTCCAGCAGTACATCACCCGTTGCTATGGCAGTCTCACCACCTTCAACATCCTCTTCGAGTACAAGGACGACCAGTTCGTGGGGCAGAAGGCGGAGTGAACAAGCCTCAAGGGTCAAGTCTCAAGGGACTTGGGCGGCCACGATTTTTCAACCGGCGTTGCAAGCGGTCGTGCATCGACTTACTTTCGCCTTGTAGACACGTTCTTTCTCAGCCGTGCGCTGATCATCAGACAGCCCACACAGGCCTTTAGTCTCAGAACCAACATTTCTTGCTCAGGGTCGGAAGATCCAAAGGGCAAAGGCGGGCCGCGCATCGCCTTCGGGCGATGATCCTTCGGGACAACGCGGATTACTGACCCCTTTCTGTCCGACCCGCTCATGTGATCCATGGGTTCTTTGAACTTCGGTCCTGTGTGGGCTTTTTTTGTCCTGCCGTGACCCCGTTCCCTACGACCGCTCCGCCCGCCGCCGGCACAAGGCTTCCCGTGATGGAGGCCTTCCACACCGTGCAGGGGGAGGGGCTCTACGCAGGGCAGGCCGCCTATTTCATCCGGCTGGGCGGTTGTGACGTGGGCTGCACCTGGTGCGATGTGAAGGAGAGCTGGGACGCCGCGGCGCATCCGCTCCTTTCGGTGGAGGCCATCGTGGCGGAGGCGGCGAAGCACCCGGCGCGCATCGCGGTGGTAACGGGTGGCGAGCCCTTGATGCACGACCTGCGACCGCTGACCGATGCCCTTCGTGCCGCGGGGTTCCGCACGCACATCGAGACCTCCGGCAGCAGCCCGCTCAGCGGCGATTGGCACCATATCTGCTTCAGCCCGAAGAAATTCAAGGCGCCCGTGCCCGGCTTCCACCAACATGCCGATGAGCTCAAGGTGGTGGTGTTCAACAAGCACGACCTCCAATGGGCCGATGGTCATGCCGCGCTGGTCCGCCCCGACTGCGTGTGCTTCCTGCAGCCCGAATGGGACAAGCGCGACGCGGTCACGCCCATGATCGTGGAGAAGGTGAAGACCGATCCCCGCTGGCGCATCTCGCTCCAGACCCACAAATACCTGAACATTCCTTGAGCCTTCCCGCAATGCCGGCCCGCGAGTGGCGAGTGGCGAGTGCCTGCGCACGCGGCCTTCCCACCGAGTGGCGAGCGTGGTGCCTGCGCCTCGCAGTGCTCATACTCGCCACTCAATACCCGCCGCTCGAC
>JBIJCH010000007.1:0-17863 GCA_044344815.1 Flavobacteriales bacterium
AGGGATCCTGCTCAAGCTGAACAGCCTGGAGGACCGCGGCCTCATCGGCAAGCTCTACGACGCCAGCCGGGCCGGCGTTCCGGTGCGGTTGATCGTGCGCGGCATCTGCTGCCTGGTGACCGGCGTGCCCAAGAGCAGCGCACGGATCGAAGCCATCAGCATCGTGGACCGCTACCTGGAGCACGCCCGGGCCTATGCGTTCCACAACGATGGCGACCCCCTCGTGTACCTGGCCAGCGCCGACTGGATGGAGCGCAACATGGACCGCCGCGTGGAGGTGGCCTTCCCCGTACTGGACACGGCATTGCGCCAGGAGGTGCTGGACTTCCTCGAGCTTCAGTGGAGGGACGACGTGAAGGCGCGGGTGATCGACCGCAGGCAGACCAACCCCTACCGGAAGGCTTCCGGCAGGCAGGCACCCGTGCGCGCCCAGACCGCCTTCCACGCGCAACTGAAGGCCGCGTACCGCAGGGCTCAGGCAGCCGGGAAGGCCAGCACCGGACAGGTGGCGTTGCGCAGGACGCGCTCCGTGGTGCTTCCCCGGAGGACGTCGAGGAAGCCGTGATGCCCCTGGGTGGGCATCACCACAAGGCCGCTGGTACCGGACTCGCGCACCAGGGTGGGCTCCACCTCGCCCGGCATGGCGCGCCGCTCCCAGACCATCCCTGCGCTCGCCGGAGCATCGAAGGCCGGCATGGTGGCGTGGTCGCCCACATGCACCACGTCGATCACACCGGTGAACCCCAGGCCTTCGAGCAGGCGGGCCGCGAAGGCGGCCGCACGCGCGGGCCGGGGCTCCGGGAACAGCACACGGTCCAGATCGAGCGACCCATCGGCATCGCGCACGAAACCGGGTGCGTTCTGCGGCACCAGCAGGGCGGGCAGCCCGGCCTCGCGTGCGAGGGGTTCGCTCACCGCCCGGTCCAGCCAGCGTGCCCGCCCCTGGTGCTGGCTGGTGGCCAGCACCATGAGGTCGGCCGGGTGGCCCGCCAGATGCTCCAGGCAGGCCCGCACCGGGTCGTCGTCCTTGGCGATCACCTTGCGCACCGCCAGGCCCAGCGCCGCCACCTGGCCGCCGTCCGCGTTGGCCGGCAGCAGGCCCCACCGATGGAGGGTGCCACGCACCCCCGGCAGATCGTCCCAACCCACCTCCTCCCCCTCGCGCTTCACGTGCAGCACCGTCAGCTTGCCCCGCAGGGCGACGGCGATCTTCAAGGCATGCAGGAAGGCCGTGCGGCCAGCCTCGCGCAGGTCGGTGGGATGCAGGATCCGGAACGTGTGGTCCATGCGGCCAAGATCCTCTTTTCCCGGCCATGGGCGGCCTGTCGGATGTCAGGGTGGGCGGCTTGGTCGTTTCCGTGAAGATCACTTAAACTTGCACCCCCGTTCGGCGAACGGGCTGACATCCTGGGGAATTAGCTCAGCTGGCCAGAGCGCTTGCATGGCATGCAAGAGGTCACCGGTTCGACTCCGGTATTCTCCACCAAAGGCCGCTTCCAACGAGGCGGCCTTTGCCATTCCATGGGCCTGAGCGGATCCCTGGTCGAACGGCTCTCCGAACGGCTGAGCAGGCATTGCGACCGGCCGGTGGATGTGGAGCGCAGCGTTCCCGTGGGCGGCGGCAGCATCAACGAAGCGTACCGGCTGGACACCACGCACGGCACCTGGTTCGTGAAGGTGAACAGCGCGGACCGCTTCCCTTCCATGTTCGAGGCCGAGGCCAACGGACTGCGGCGCCTGGCAGCCACCGGCACCCTGCGCACCCCGGCGGTGATCGCCCACGGCGAGGACCACGACGAGAGCTACCTGCTGCTGGAGCACATCGCCGCCGGCCCGCGCACCCCCGCCTTTTGGACGGCCTTCGGTGAGGGCCTGGCCCACCTGCACCGTCACAGCGCCAACCACTTCGGGCTGGAACGCAACAACTACATCGGCGCGCTGCCCCAGGTGAACACCCCCACCGACAGCTGGCCCGCCTTCTTCCTGCACGCCCGGCTGGAACCCCTGGTGAAGCAGGCCCGGGACCGCCGCCGCCTGGAGGCCGCCACCGCCCTGCGCTTCGAGCGGCTCTACGCCCGGCTGGACCAGCTCTTCCCGCCCGAGCCCCCGGCCCTGCTGCACGGCGACCTGTGGAGCGGCAACTTCCTCTGCGATGCCGACGGCCACCCCGTGCTCATCGACCCCGCTGTGTATTGCGGCCACCGGGAGATGGACCTGGCCATGGCCCGCCTCTTCGGCGGTTTCGAGCCCGGCTTCTTCGAGGCCTACCACCACACCCACCCGCTGGAACCCGGCTGGGCCGAGCGCGTGGACCTGTGCAACCTGTACCCGCTGCTGGTGCATACGCTGCTCTTTGGCGGGCACTATGCACAGCAGGTGGATGCGGCGGCACGGCGGTACATCTAGTAACAACGCGCCATCCGCTTACCACGTGCTCAGCTTCTCCCCGGCCAGCGCCTGCTCCACCCTGGCCATCACCTCGGGCGTCAGCAGGTCCTGCGCATCGATCGCCTTCAGGTTCTCCTCCAGCTGCGCCACCTTGCTCGCCCCCAGCATCACGGTGCTCACGCGCGGGTTCTTCAGGCACCAGGCAATGGCGAACACCGGGAGCGAGAGGCTCAGGTCCTGCGCGATGGCCTTGAGCTCGTTCACCTTGCGCAGGCGCGCCTCGTTCAGCTCGCGCTCCTTCAGCCACTCCAGCCCGGCCATGCGCAGGCGCGACGAAGCATCGCCCTCGAGGGTGTGCTTGCCGCTGAGGATGCCGCTGGCCAGGGGGCTCCAGATGGTGGTGCCCAGGCCCACGGTGTCGTACAGCGATGCGAACTCGTGCTCCACCTTGGCGCGGTGGAAGAGGTTGTACTGCGGCTGCTCCATGGTGGGGCCGATCAGGTGGTGCGCCTGCGCGAAGGCGTGCGCCTCCTTGATCTGCTCCGCGTTCCATTCACTCGTGCCCCAATACATCACCTTGCCCTGCATGATCAGCTGGTGCATGGTCCACACCGTTTCGCCGATGGGCGTGTTGGGATCGGGGCGGTGGCAGAAGAACAGGTCCAGGTACTCCACTTGCAGGCGCTGCAGGGCGGCGTGGCAGGCCTCCACCACGTGCTTGCGGTGCAGGCCCACCTGGGTGGGCAGCTTGCCACCGGTGCCGAAGAACACCTTGCTGCTCACCGTCCACGTGTCACGCGGCCATTCCATCTTGCGCAGGATGCGGCCCATCACACGCTCGCTCTCGCCGCGCGCGTAGACCTCGGCGTTGTCGAAGAAGTTGACGCCGTTGTCGTAGGCGAGCTTCATCAACGCCTCTGCGGTGTCGTCGGTGATCTGTTTGCCGAAGGTGAGCCAGGAGCCCAGGGAAAGCTCGGAGAGCTGGAGGCCGGAGGTCCCGAGGCGGCGGTAGCGCATGGTCATGGGGCGAAGATCGGCGTTCGAACAGGTGTTACGACCTTCGCACCATGTCCAGTATCTCCAGCAACAAAGCCCCTGAGCCCGTGGGTCACTACCCGCATGCCCGCCGCGTGGGCGACCTGCTCTTCCTCAGTGGCGTGGGCCCTCGGGAACGCGGCACGAAAAAGATCCCCGGTGTTGAACTGAACCCCGATGGCAGCATCGCCTCCTACGACATCGAGACGCAGGTGCGCAGCGTGTTCCAGAACGTGCGGTGGATCCTGGAGGACAGCGGCAGCAGCTGGGAGAAGATCGTGGATGTGACGGTGTTCCTCACCAACATGAAGGACGACTTCCCCACGTACAACAGGCTGTGGAGGGAGTACTTCGAGCATGACCCGCCGTGCCGCACCACGCTGGAGATCAACTGCCTGCCCACGCCCATCGCCATCGAGCTGAAGGTCGTCGCGACCATGTGAGCCATGTCCGACACCGCTTGGATCATCGACGAGCTGCAGGAGCGGCACCGCACGTTCTCCAGCACGATCTGCGCCCTTTTGCCGGAGCGGCTGGAAAGCTCCAGCAACGGGAAGTGGTCGCCCGCGCAACAACTGGCACACATCCGCAAGAGCGTGCGCCCGGTGGCTCTTGCCTTGCTGGTGCCGCGCTGGTTCCTGCGGTGGCGCTTCGGCAGGTTGAACAGGCCGGCCCGCAGCTATGCGGAACTGGTGGCCCGCTACAAGGAGAAGCTCGCGGCTGGTGGCAGGTCCAGCAGGCGTTACGCACCGCAGGCGATCAAGGCCTCGACCGTGCCTGCGCTCGCTGCGGACCTTGAACGCACGGTAGCCCGCCTCTGCGACCGCACACGGCGGTGGTCCGATGCGGAGCTCGACACGGTGCTCCTGCCCCATCCGCTGCTCGGCAAGGTGACCGTGCGCGAAATGCTCTACTTCACCATGCATCACGTGGTGCATCACCGAGCACTGGTGGAGCCCTAGGTTCCGACCGGTGACATTGCCCGACACGCGTTATCTTGTTCGAGGTTATCCGGCCATCACCGGTCGCCTGCACAACGAAGGAGACCGTGATCACCTGAACCCGGGGACCTGGTTCCCACATGAGCTTGGACACTTTTACGCCGAGATCACCGGCACTGGTCAAGGCCGCCCATGACCTGCTGAGCAGCATGGACCTTGTTCCAGCGGCGCTGGAAGAGCGCCTAGTTCAGATAGCGGAGGAGGTGGGCCGCACCGGCACCTACACGCTGACCCCTGATGAGCTTGTGCACGGCGCCCGCCTCGCCTGGTACAACAGCAACCGCTGCATCGCACGCCACCTCTGGCGCACCCTCCACGTGTTCGATGCACGCGGGCTCAGCGATGCTGACCAGGTGACCGATGCCCTGCGCCGCCACGTTGCGTACGCATACAACGGCGGCGCGATCCGCAGCGCCATCACCGTATTCGCTCCCCGCCCTGTGCAGGGACCCGATGCGGTGCGGCTGGAGAACCGGCAGCTGGTGCAGTTCGCCGCCTTTGTGGATGAGCAGGGAAGGATGGTGGGTGACGGCCCCAATGCCGCGTTCACGCGCCGATGCCTGGACGCCGGCTGGGCGCCCGCCGCGCGTGGACCCTTTGTGCCGCTGCCGTGGCTGGTGCACATGTCCGGCACCCCGCTCCCGCCCATCGATGTGTTCGCGCAGGAACCGGGCCTTGCACCCCTTGTGCACATCGAACATCCGGAGAACCCCGCCATCGGCGAACTCGGGCTGCACTGGTACCCTGTTCCCCTGCTCGCCGACATGGCGCTGGTGATCGGCGGCATCGTGTTCCCCTGTGCGCCGTTCAATGGTTTCTATATGGTCACCGAGATCGCCTCGCGCGACCTGGCCGACCGCGAGCGCTACGATGCACTGCCCGCGTTGGCACGCTGCTTCGGCTGGGACACCGGCAATGAGCGGACGCTCTGGCGCGACCGTGCAGTGGTGGAAATGAACCGGGCCGTGCTGCACAGCTTCGACCGCGACGGGGTCCGCATCAGCGACCACCATGCGATGACGGCGGCCTTCGAGCGCTTCTGCATGGCGGAAGAGCGCGCCGGGCGCACGGTGACCGGCGACTGGACCTGGCTGGTGCCGCCCACATCAGGCGCATTGGCGCCCCAGTTCCATCGCGCCTTCGACGATACCGTGGTGCGCCACACGAACTACCTGTATCAGACGCCGGTGACATCCCCGGTCGCGGACGAGGCACCCAGGCGTTGCCCCTACCATCTTTGAGGGAGCCGGTGCTCATGCACCGAACACCGCGGTGCCTATCAGGCTCCACAGCAGCACGAGCAGCACGACCCCCAGGGCATCCATCCAAACGCCTGCCTTCATCATCTGCCGCACGGTGAGCTGGCCGCTGCTGAACACAATGGCCTGCATGGGGCTGGCGATGGGCAGCATGAAGCCGCAGCTGGCCGCAAGCGTGGCGGGTATCATCACGGCATGTGGCGCCATGCCCCACAGTACGGCGGTGCGTGCAAGGATGGGCAGCACAAGGCTTGCAACCGCCGTGTTGCTGCCCAGCTCGCTCAGCAGGGTGACGCCCGTGGCGATCGCGCCCACCTGCATCACCTCCGACCCGACCTTCCATCCGGCCAGGGCCGTGCCGATGGTGGTGGACAGCCCGCTGGCATCGATGCCGCCGGCGATGGCGAAGCCGCTGCCGATGAGCAGCACCACGCCCCAGGGGATGCGGGCCTGCGCGAAGTCCCAGTCGAGCAGCATGCGGCTTGCTCCGGACCGGTCCACAGAGGGCAGCAGGAAAAGCGCGATGCCGCCCACCATCGCCACCGCGGGGTCACCGAAGCCCCGCAGGTCGATCCACGGGTTGTTCCGCCATCCGGGGAACACGGCATCCTCCGTGAAGGCGATGCGGTCACCCGTGATCCACAGCACCGCGGTGATCGCGAACACCACTGCCGAGAGCACCTCGTCGCGTGAGGCGGGACCGAGGGCGCGCAGCTGCTCGCGCAACGCGGTGGCGTCCACCGAGGCACGGCCCGGCAGCCTGAACAGCAGCCGGGTCATCAACAGCCAGGTGAGCAGCAGGTAAAGCACGGCATAGGGTACCCCGAAGAGCATCCATTGGCCGAAGCCGATGGCCTCGCGTCCGGGGAACAACTGCTTCCACTGCGCCATGAACACCAGGTTGGGCGGTGTGCCCACGGGCGTGGCCATGCCCCCAATGGTGGCGCCATAGCCCACGGCCAGCGCTATCGCCGCACCGAGCCGGGAATGGCCCGGAGCAGCGCTGAGCAGGCCCATGCCGATGGGCAGCATCACGAGCACCGCGGCCGTGCTGTTGATCCACATGCTCAGCAGCCCCGAGGCCAGCAGCGACCCCAGCACGAGCCGTGACGGTGATGCGCCGATGCGCCGCACGATGTGCAGGGCGATGCGCCGGTGCAGCCCGCTGCGCTCGATGCCGAGCGCCAGCAGGAAGCCGCCGAGGAAGAGGAAGATGACGTCCTTCCCGTAATACGACGCCACCTGGGGCAGGTCGGTGATGCCGAGCAGCGGATAGAGGGCCACCGGCAGCAGCGAGGTGACCGCCAGGGGCACGCACTCGCTGATCCACCACACGGCCATCCACACCACCACCCCGGCTGCGCAGGCCGCGTCATGGCCCGACCCGCGCAGCAGCGACCAGGTGATGGCCGCGGCAAGCGGGCCACTGAGGCGGAAGAGCAGTACGCGCATGGGGCGAAGGCCAAGTTATCCCGGCGGCGCGATACCGCAGGCCCGTAACGCGGGCGGCCCGTGCGCAGTGCACGGGCCGCCCGGATGCTGCGTCCTGCCAGGCGATCAGGCGGCCGCCTTCAGCCGGGCGCGCTCGGCCCGCTTCCACTGCCGCCGGTGCTTGATCTTGGCGATGATCAGCAGCATCACCGGCACCATCACCAGGGTGAGGAAGGTGGCGAAGGTGAGGCCATAGATCACCGCCCAGCTCAGCGGACCCCAGAAGATCACGTTGTCGCCGCCGATGTGGATGTGCGGATCGAGCTCGGTGAGCAGCGTGCCGAAGTTGAGGTTGAAGCCCACGGCCAGCGGCAAAAGGCCCAGCACAGCCGTCACCGCGGTGAGCAGCACGGGACGCAGGCGCGTCTTGCCGGCGATGATGAGCATCTCACGCGTCACATCGATCGGCAGCTCCGACTCCTCGGGCAGGCCGCGCTTCTCCTTCTGCCGTTCGAAGAGGAGCTTGGCGAAGTCCATGAGCACGATGGCGTTGTTCACCACCACGCCGATGAGCGAGATGATGCCCAGCATGGTCATCAGGATGATGAAGTCCATGCGGAACACGATGAGGCCGAGGAACACGCCGATGGTGCTGAAGAGCACGGTGCTCAGGATCACCATGGGCCAGCTGATGCTGTTGAACTGCCACACGATGATGAGGAACACGATGAAGATGGCGATGAGGAAGGCCTTGCCCAGGAAGGCCATCTCCTTCATCTGGTCCTCCTGCTGACCGGTGAAGGCCATGCCGAAGCGCGCGTCCTTCTCGTAGCCGTTGAGGGCCTCCTTCATCTCGGCGATCACCTCGTTGCTGTTGTAGCCGGCCACCACGTTGCTGCTCACGGTCACCACGCGCTTCAGGTCGGTGCGCTTGATCGCGCTGAAGGTGCTGCCCAGCTCGGCCGTGGCCACGGCGCTGATGGGCACCTGCCGGATCTGCCCGTTGAGCATGTCGCGGAAGGTGATGTTCATGTCCATGATGGTGCCCACATCGTACCGCTGGTCGTCGCGCAGGCGCACCATGATCTTGTAGTCGTCGTCATCGCCCTCGATGCGATAGGTGCTCACCTCCTTGCCGAAGAGGGCGGTGCGGATGGCGTCGGCCACGGCGTAGGTGCTCACGTTGAGGCGGCGAGCCTTGGCGCGGTCGATGAGGATGGGCATCTCGGGCTTGGCGCGGTCGATGTCGATGCGCAGCGCCTCCACGCCGGGCACGTTGCGCTCCTCCATGAAGCGCTTCAGGCGTTCGGCCTCCGCCAGCAGCGGCTCGATCTCGTCGCCCGTGATCTCGATGTTGATGGGTTTGCCCGTCGGCGGACCGGCGGCGTCCTTGTCCACGCTCACGATCACACCGGGGTAGCCCCTCAGCTCCTTCTGCAGCTTCAGCAGCACCTCGTTCGTCTTGAGGCCCCGGCGGTCGGCGAACTTCACGAAGTTGAGCTGGATGCGCGCCTTGTTGGGCGTGTTGGCGAAGCTCACGCCCTGCGCGGGGTCGCTGGTGCCGTTGCCCACCTGGCTGATCACCGAGTTGATGAGCATGTTGCGGCGCTCGCGGGTCACTGTGCCGTCGGGGTGCTTCACCTCCACCTCGTGCATGTAAGGGTCCACGTTCACGATGGAATCCACCTGCGCCTCGATCAGCCGCGCGATGCGGTCGGTCTTTTCGATGTCGGTGCCGATGGGCGCCTCGATGAAGATGTTGACGTACTTGGGCTCGTTCACCGGGAAGAACTCCACTTTAGGCGGGAACACGCCCAGCAGCACGAAGGCCAGGAAGAGGAGGCCGATGGTGCCGAGGAAGAAGGTGCGCGGATGGTGCTTCGCCAGCGCGTAGCGCAGGAACTGCTCGTACCTGTGCTCCAGCCAGGGCAGCGCCACTTCCTGGAACCAGCGGGTTCCGGGCACCGCGACCTTCAGGTTGAGCACGCCGAGGATCGCGGCCAGGATGGTGAGCGTGCCCAGGCCCTTGAAGAAGGTGCTGTGAGAGGCCACGCCGATGGTGGCCAGCGCGGTGCCGACCACGGCGAAGATGCCCACCAGGCGATACACCTTCCGCGCATCGGGGTTCTCGCGCTCCACCTTCATGAACTGGGTGCTGAGGGCGGGGTTCACCACGAGCGCCACGAAGAGCGATGCGCTCAGCGACACCATGAAGGTGATGGGCATCCACTTCATGAACTGGCCCATGAGGCCGGGCCAGAAGAGCAGCGGCACGAACACCATCACGGTGGCGGTGGTGGCGGCTACGATGGGCAGCGTCACCTCGCCCACGGCCTTGCGGGTGGCCACCATGGGCGGCTCGCCGTTGCTCATGTGGCGGTAGATGTTCTCCACGATCACGATGCCGTCGTCCACCAGACGGCCCAGGGCCAGGATCAGCGAGAACAGCACCATGATGTTCAACGTGACCCCGAAGGCGTTGAGGATGATGAAGGAGATGAACATGCTCATGGGGATCGCCAGGCCCACGAAGAGCGCGTTGCGCAGCCCCAGGAAGAAGAGCAGCGTGCCCACCACCAGGATCACCCCGAAGATGATGTGGTTGAAGAGCTCGTCCACCTGCACGCGGGTGTCGTCGCTCTGGTCGTTGGTGATGGTGATGGTGAGGTCCTCGGGCAGCACGGTGCCGCGGGCGCGGGCCAGGATGGCGTTGATGCTGTCGCTGGCGATGATGAGGTTCTCGCCGGCGCGCTTGATCACGTCGAGCATCACCACGGGCCGGCCGTACTCGCGGGCGTAGCTGTCGGCCTCCTTGTAGTCGAACTCCACGGTGGCGATGTCGCGCAGGCGCACCTCCTTCTGGAACTCGTTCTTCACCACGATGTCGCGGATCATCTCCATGTCGGCGAACTCGCCCACCACACGTACCGCGCGGCGCATGCCATCGGTGAGCACCTCGCCGCCGCTCATGGTCAGGTTCTCGGTCTGCAGGGCCATGGCCACGTCACCGAAGTTGAGCTGCAGGGCCTCGAGCTTGTGGAGGTCCACGCTCACCTTCACCTCCTTCTCGGGCACCCCGCGGATGTCGACCTTGTTGATCTCGGGCAGCGCCTCGATGCGGTCCTCGAGGATCTTGGCGTAATGGTGGAGCTGGTCGAGCGAGTAGTCGCCGCTGAGGTTCACGTTCATCACCGGCATCAGCTCCGAGAAGTTCATCTCGAAGACGTTCGGCTCGGCGGGCAGGTCCTTGGGGAAGTCGACGTCGCCCTGCGCCTTGTCCACCGCGTCCTTCACCTTGCGCAGCGCCTCGGTGGGGGTGACGTTGTAATCGAACTTCACCTGGATCGTGCTGAAGTTGGGCACGCTGGTGCTGTTGATCTCGTCAACGCCGGTGATGGTGTTGATCTCCTTCTCGAGCGGCTTGGTGATGAGCTTCTCGATGTCGACCACCGAGCTGCTGTTGTAGGGCACGCCCACGTAGATCTCGGGGGTCACCACCTCGGGGAAGCTCTCCTTCGGCATGGCCGAGTAGGAGTACATGCCTGCGATGAAGATCAACACGGTGATCACCATCACGGTGGTGCGGTTCTTCACCGCCCAGCTGGTGATGGCGAACTGCCTGCCGGCGCCTTCGCCGTAGGCCTCGTTCTCGATGCTGTTGTGGTCCATGTTCGGTGTGTGCTGGTGCGGAGGCCGGTTCACAGGGTGGTCACCTGCACGCGTTGACCATCGGCCACGCTCTTGGCGCCTTCGTCCACGATGGTCTCGGTGCCGTTCAGGCCTGCCGCCGCATCACGCTTCACCATGGTGATGCCGCGGTAGTCCATCACCCGGTCCACGAGCACCTTGCGCGTCACCTGGCGGCCGTCCTTGTCGGTGTCGAGCACGAACACATAGCTCCTGCCCTCCACGTCCTCCTGGATGCAGCGGGCCGGCACCACCACGGCGCTGTCCTGCACCACATCACGGATGTGCACCACGCTGAGCAGGTTGGGTCGCACATAGCCGTCGCCGGCGGGCACGCGCAGGGTGACCTTGAAGGTGCGGTTGGCCGGGTCGATGTAGCGGCTCACGTTGCTGAGGCTGGCCATGATGGTGTCGGCCAGCGAGGGGAACTCCACGCGCACGGGGTCGCCCACCTTCACGCGCTGGAGGTAGGTCTCCGGCACGTCGGCCTCGAGGCTCGCGCCGGTGAGGTCCACCACGCGGGCCACCGGCAGCTGGGGTGCTGTCATCTGGCCCACGGTCACCATGATCTCGTCCACGGTGCCGCTGAAGGGTGCGGTGATGCGGCTCATGCGCAGCTGTTCGCGCATGGCGGCCAGCCCGGCCTCCGCCTGGTCCTTGTTGCTCCTGGCCTGCAGGTACTGCACCTCGCTGCCGATCTGCTGCTTCCACAGGGCCTCCTGCTTGGCGAACACGTCGCGCGCCAGCTCGTAGGCGGCCTCGGCCTGGGCCATCTGCTTCTCGATGGCGTCGTTGTCCAGGTCCACCAGCAGCTGCCCCTGCGTCACGCGGTCGCCCTCCTGCACCAGGATCCGGCGCACGCGGCCACCGCCGCCATAGAGGTCGGCGCTCTTGTCGGCCTTCACATGACCGTGCACCTGCACGAAGTGCTCGAAGCGCGTGGGCTTCAGGGTGAGCGCGGTGACGTTCGCCAGGTTGCGCTTCACGGTGGTGTCGTGCTCGGCGATCCAGGTGTCGACCTCCTTGATGCGCTCGCCCAGCTCCTTGTAGGCGGTCTTCAGGCTGTCGAGCTCCTGGCGCTTGCGGCCCAGGTCGCTGGTGTCGGCGCTCCCACAGGCCGCGAACAGGGCGGCGGTGAGCAGGAGGATGATCGGCTTCTTCATCTCGTGTTCGGTGTGCGGTGTGTTCAGTAGAGGTCGAGGGCCTTGCGCAGGTCGGTGCGGGCCAGGGCAAGGTTCACCAGCGCGTTGATGTACATCTGCTGCGCCGTGAGGTACTGCGTCTGGTCCTGGTTGAGCTCGAAGCTGCTCGACAGGCCGTTGGTGAACTTGATGCTGGTGCGGTCGAAGATGCGCTTGGCCAGGTCGAGGTTCTGCTTCTCCGTGGCGTAGGTCTCCAGCGCGGTGCGGGCCTTCTCGCTGCGCTCCGAGGCCTCGGCCAGCAGGCGCTGCTCGGTGGCGGTGAGGTTCACCTCGGCCTGCTTCAGCGTGAGCTGCGACTGCTTCACGCGGTTGCTGCGGAGCCCGCTGCTGAAGATGGGCACCTGCAGCTGCGCGCCCCAGAGCGTGGCGGGGAACCACTCGGTCTCGAAGGGCGCATCCTGCCCGAAGGCCTGCGCCTGGGTGTTGAAGAAGCCGTACAGCTTGGGCAGGTAGGCGCTCTTCTGGTTCTTCACGTCGAGGGTCTGGATGCGCACCAGCGTGTTGGCGAGCTGGTGCTCGATGTGGCCCGACATGTCCAGGGGCGCTTCGGACAGGGCCACCTCGGCAGGGTCGTTCAGCAGGGATTCCAGCCCGTCGGTGAGCTCCAACGGGGTGCCCTCGGGCACGCCGAGCACGAGCCGCAGGAAGGCCAGTGCCACACGCTCCTGCTGGGCGAAGCTGCGGGCCCGGTCGCGGGCGCTGGCCAGCGCGATGCTCAGGCGGTCCACATCGGTGGCCTCCATGAAGCCCTGCGCGGTCATGGCCTGCGCCTCGGCCAGGCTCTTCTCCAGCACGGGCACGCCGTCGGCGGCCAGCCGCGTACCTTCCCGCGCGGCCAGCACGCCCAGGTAGCCCTTGGCCGCCTGGTAACGCGCATCCGCTGCGATGCGTTCCAATTCCTGGTCGCTGCGCACCCGCAGCTCCTTCGAGGCCTCCAGCCCCACCAGGTAGCTGCCGTCGAAGATCAGCTGGTTCAGCGCCAGTGCCCCCGTGGTGCTCCAGGGCACGCCGAACTGCACTTCCAGCAGCTCGGGGTCGGTGCCGAAGAAGTTGGGCACCACGCTGGTGGGCACCTTGATGTAGTTGTTCAGGCTGGCGCTGCCGTCCACCTGCGGAAGGCCCAGCGCCGTGATCTCCTTCACCTTGCTGCGGGCCTTCTCGGTCTCCAGCACGCTGGCCTGCACCTGGTAGCTCTGGCGGCCGGCCATGTCCATGGCCTGCTTCAGCGTGAGGGTGAGCGGGCCCTGGGCCCGCGCCGCGGTGCCCAGCATCAGGACCGACAGGATGAGGATGTGTCGCATGGTCTTCACTTGCGTTCCTTGTTCGTCTTCTTCTTCATGAGGTATTGCACACCCTTGGGGCTGGCGATGCCGCGGATGTGGTACTCCAGGTGCTTCCACAGCACATCGGGAAGGCTGAAGCGGTCCGGAGGGAACACCCGTCCATCCCAGGTGGAATCGATGCGGGCGAGGTACAGGCGGGTGATCACCTCCACGTCCAGGTCCTCGCGGTACAACCCCTCGGCCACCCCCTTGCGCAGGTTGGTCGACACGCAGGCGTGGATGTCCTCGCGCTCCCGGTGCTCCATGATCTCCCAGGCCTTGGGATGGTACTTCTGCAGGTCGAACTGCACGCTGGGGTGCATGTGGCCGATCTGCCCCACGATGAAGCGGGTGATCTCCTCGTTCTCGTCGATGGCGTTCATGCCCCGCGCACAGATGCCGTTGATGGTGTCGCGGTGGAAGTCGCAGGTCATGGCCACCGCCTGCTCCACCAGGTCGTTCTTGTCGGTGAAGTGCTCGTACAGCGTCTTCTTGCTGATGCGCAGCTGGGTGGCCACCTCGTCCATGGTCATGCTCTTGATGCCCAGGCGCATGAACAGCTTCAGGGCCTGTTCCAGGATCTCGCGCTTCTTGGCGTCCATCTCCAACGTGGCTTGTTCTTTCGAACGGGGCGCAAAACTATGTCCCATTGGAAACGTTTTGTAACACATATTGTTTCCCATGTGACGAGCGGTTCGTCCGAGAGGATGAGCGGCAGGACGCTCCGGGCGCATCATGGGCCACGCTCCGCACGTCCTTCGTTCCTTTGCGGCCCGCCAACGCCCTCGGACAGGATCCGGGCCCCGGCGGGAACGACCCATGGAACTCACGAGCCTCAAGTCCGCCCTGGACAACGAAAGCCTCACCGGCACCACCATCACCGTGGCCGGCTGGGTGCGCACCTTCCGCAACGACCGCTTCATCGCCCTCAACGACGGCAGCACCATCCGCAACCTGCAGTGCGTGATCGATCCCGCGCAGGTGGACGACGCCACGCGCGCCCGCTTCACCACCAGCGCGGCGGTGAAGTGCACCGGCGAGCTCGTGCCCAGCCAGGGCAGCGGCCAGCGCGTGGAACTGAAGGTGACCGCCGTGGAGGTGCTGGGCGACAGCGATGGCGAGACCTACCCCATCCAGCCCAAGAAGCACAGCCTGGAGTTCCTGCGCGAGCAGGCCCACCTGCGCTTCCGCACCAACACCTACAGCGCCATCTTCCGCATCCGGCACCAGGTGAGCTTCGGCATCCACGAGTACTTCGACCAGCAGGGCTACAACTACTTCCACAGCCCCATCATCACCGCCAGCGATGCCGAAGGCGCCGGCGAGATGTTCCGCGTGAGCACGCTGGACGCCAACAGCCCGCCGCGCCACGAGAACGGCAGCGTCGACTTCCGCGAGGACTTCTTCGGCCGCGAGGCGCGCCTCACCGTGAGCGGCCAGCTGCAGGCCGAACTGGGCGCGCTCGCCCTGGGCAAGGTCTACACCTTCGGGCCCACCTTCCGCGCCGAGAACAGCAACACCGCCCGCCACCTCGCCGAGTTCTGGATGATCGAGCCCGAGGCCGCCTTCATGGACCTCAAGGGCGACATGGACCTGGCCGAGGGCCTGTGCAAGCACCTGATCGCCCGCGTGCTGCGCAACAGCCTGGACGACCTGCAGTTCCTCGATGCGCGGCTGAAGGAGGAGGAGGCGCAGAAGCCGAAGGAGCAGCGCAGCGAGCTCGGCCTCATCGACCGCCTGAAGTTCGTGCTCGACAACCCCTTCGAGCGCATCACCTACACGCAGGCCATCGACATCCTGCTGCAGAGCAAGCCGCACCAGAAGAAGCAGTTCCAGTACCCGGTGGAATGGGGCATGGACCTGCAGAGCGAGCATGAGCGCTACCTGGTGGAGAAGCACTTCAAGAAGCCCGTGATCGTCACCGGCTACCCCGCGCAGATCAAGGCCTTCTACATGCGCACCAACGCGCCCGGCGACTTCGGCTACAGCGACAAGGGCAAGACCGTGGCCGCCATGGACGTGCTCTTCCCCGGCATCGGCGAGATCATCGGCGGCAGCCAGCGCGAGGAGCGGCTGGATGTGCTGGAGGCCCGCATGGCCGAGATGAACGTGCCCGCCGAGGAGCTCTGGTGGTACCTGGACACGCGCCGCTTCGGCACCGTGCCCCACGCCGGCTTCGGCCTGGGCCTGGAGCGATTCGTGCTGTTCGTTACGGGCATGGGCAACATCCGCGATGTGATCCCCTTCCCGCGGACGCCGAAGAGCGCGGAGTTCTGAGCGGAAGAGAACCGCAGAGGCGCGGAGGCGCAGAGGCATCCTGCCTTATGTAACCCCTCTTCGATCGGCATCTTGTAGCCAATGAAGAAGCTCATCTGGTTGTTGTGGACGTTGCCATTGGGTTCACACGCCCAGGATGGCTTTCCGGAGTTCCCACCGGATAGCATCACGGCAAAGGTCCGCTCTTCCCCTGTTTTCGAACACTTCAGCGGCACCGATGCTACGGTCATCTCATACACGACAACGGGCTATTGGTCAGAGAAGCGGACGTATTACATGATCGTCCACCAGCATGATGAATGGAAGGCGTACCGCTGGAGGGCCAAACTCCTTGAACGGGGATCTTCACACGTCACACGGATCACCAGAAAGCGCATTCACCTCACTCCGGACAGCGTGCAACAGCTTCTCGCGGAGTGGACCACGTTGGGCTTTTGGTCATTGGACCAGGACTCGATCAACATCCGCTCAAAACGAATGAGTGATGGCAGTGTAATTGACATGAGCCTGACCGACGGCCATTCGGATGTGTTCGAGATCCTGCGCAATGGGAAGTATCGAAAGCTGTCAGCATACATGCCGGAGTATTTTCAGTATGAGATCCCGGTCATGGACCGGCAATCGTTCATCCAAGGCAAGGGTGCATTCCGAAGGCTTATCCTGACTGATTAGACCGCCTACGCCTGCCTCAGGGTCTCTCCACACGAAGACTTTGGGCTGGGGAATGGCCTTGGAGGAACCTGAGGCCCGCCGACCAGACGCAGGGTCCCGAAGCCCTTGTGAAATCACTGGTAGGGAGACCCTGCTACCACAACGAAGGCTGCGATGTTCAGCGACGCGAGTCGATGAGAGGGCCATTCGTCGAACGAACCCACATGCTCCCGAACAATCTTCGCGCTCTTCGCGTCTTAGCGGTCATCAGAGCCACATGAAGAAGATCTACCACCTCTCCAACTGCGGCACCTGCCAGCGGATCCTGGGAGACATCCCCAAGCTGAAGTCCTTCGACCAGCAGGATATCAAAGCCGAGCCCATCACCGCCAAGCAGCTCGATGAGCTGAAGGCCCTGGCCGGCAGCTACGAGGCCCTCTTCAGCAAGATCGCCATGAAGTACCGCAGCATGGGGCTCAACGAGATGAAGCTGACGGAGAAGGACTACCGGAAGTACATCCTGGAGGAGTACACCTTCCTGAAGCGGCCCACGATCGTGATCGGGAAGGAGGTCTTCATCGGCAGCGCGCCAAAGACCGTGAAAGCGATGATGGCCGCGTGCGCCGAAGCCAAGTAGGCGAAGGCGCGAAGCCGCAGCAAAGGCGAAAGGCTGATCCTGAGGGACTTCCCCCTTCGGCACAGCCCTTGGATGCCCGTGGCGTGCACTGCGCGCCCGCCTGCGTGGTGCTCGGTATTTTCGCACCGCGATGTTGAAACAAGGCCTATTTCAGAAGCTCCAGCAGAAGCTGAGCCCCCAGCAGATCCAGCTGATGAAGCTGCTGCAGGTGCCCACCGTGGAGCTGGAGCAGCGGATCAAGCAGGAGATCGAGGAGAACCCGGCCCTGGAGGAGGGCAACGAGCACGACGAGGACGAGCCCGTGGAGGAGCAGGCCGTGGACAATGGCGATGACAGCGAAGGCGACGACCGCGACGACTTCGACCTGAGCGACTACTACCAGGACGACGACACCCCCGACTACAAGCTTGCCGTGAAGAACAGCGGTCCCGATGAGGAGGACCGCGAGATGCCGCTGGCCGGGGGCACCACCTTCCAGGACAGCCTGCGCGCCCAGCTGTCCCTGCGCGACATCGACGACCGCGAGGAACTGCTGGCCGAGCACCTGATCGGCAACCTCGACGAGGACGGCTACCTGCGCCGCGATCTCGATGCCATCGTGAACGACCTGGCCTTCACGCAGAACGTGATGACCGACAAGGCCGAGCTGGAGAAGGCCCTGAAGGAGGTGCAGGCCCTGGACCCCGCCGGCGTGGGCGCCCGCGACCTGCGCGAGTGCCTGCTGCTGCAACTGGAGCGCATGCCCCACGCCGTGGACGTGCGCACCGCACAGGAGATCATCGGCAAGCACTTCGAGGCCTTCACCAAGAAGCACTACGAGCGCATCCTGGAGCGGCTGGAGATCGACGAGGAGGCCCTGAAGGAGGCCATCGACGTGATCACGCACCTGAACCCCAAGCCGGGCAACACCGCGCGCGACACCAGCAAGCCCGTGCAGGAGATCATCCCCGATTTCCAGGTGAGCACCATCGAC
>JBIJCH010000189.1:0-5156 GCA_044344815.1 Flavobacteriales bacterium
TGTAGGTGTATCCGAGCCCCACCACGAACTGGTCCTCGAAGCTGCGCTTGATCGTGGGGTTCTCGTCCAGGAAGGCATTGAACTCGTCGGTGGTGTAGAACAGGTTGTTGTAGCTGATCTCAACGAGCTGCAGGTCATGCCACACCTTGCGTTCACGGTGCCAGGCATAGTTCAGCCCCGTGGCCGCGGACCGCATGCCGTAGAGGTCCACCCGCCGGAAAAGACCGAATCCTGTGGAGATGTTGGTGACCGGCGTACTGCTGCGCACACCCTTGGGCTCGGGCAACAGCAGCATGCGTGGGATGGCCAGCGCCGCCTTGATGCCCACCTCCCACGCGTTCGTGCCCGCATCGGCCCCGGCGATCTGCGTCTCGAACCGGCCGTTCGCGTCCAGGGTGAACTGCTCGGCGCCACCCAACAGGTCGCGGTCCACGAAACCTGCGCGCACGCCAGGCCCGGCGAAGTTGTTGCTCTTGCTCACGGCGTTCAGTTCGCTGAAGAGCGAGAAGCGCTTCAGTGGCATCAGGGCGATGCGGGCGTGGAGCACATCGGCCCGCAAAGTGTCATCGCCATAGGCCACCAGCACGTTGCGGAACACGCCGTAGGAGTTGAGGTAGCGTTGCATGGCGTTGCTGCGCGACAGCGAGTAGGCGTCACCGGGGCGCATGGGCACGCCGCGCAGGATCGGGCCCGGCCGGTACATGCCGAGGTAGCTGATGAGGTCGACGCTGTCCACCCGCACGGTGTCGGTGGGCGGCAGCACCTCATCCTGGTCGGAGTGCACGGTGACCGAGCCGATGGTGTGGATGCGGCGCTTGAGGTCCCCGGTGGTGGGTTTCACGCGGAGGTGCAGCGCCACGCTCTTTCCACCCATGGTGGTGTCCGCGGCCCATACCAGGTCGTCGGACCGAAGACGGTACCAACCGCGGTCGCGCAGGCGCTCGGTCACCCGCTCGCGTTCCGCGGTGAGGCGCGCAAGGTCATAGGGCTCGCCCACATGCAGGCGGGAGGACGGCAGCAATTGCGCCAGGGCGCTGTCCAGCGCGTCACCGCCGGCCAGGCCCATGCGCAGGCTGCGGATGAGGTGCGGCTCTCCCGGGGTCACGGTGAAGACGACGGAGGCTTTGCGGCCGTTGCGCAGCACCTCGTAATGGCTCTGCGCCGCGAAGTGGCCGCGATTGCGCAGCCGGTTCACCATGGCCTCGGTGATGTCATTCAAGGGAAGCTCCTCCAGATGCACCGGTGCCGCCCCCACCTTGTGCTTCAACCAGTGCCGGATGCCCTTCGGTTTCTTCGGTTCCTTGACCGAATTGTGGAGCGCCACCATGGGGCGCATGCCCAGGATGCTGTTGTTCGCCGCGGGCTTCACCAGGCTGGTGAGCTCGTGCTTCGCTCCAGCGGCGTCATAGGCCGGCTCCTCCGTCCACTTCAGGGTGAAGCCGGTGTACAGCGGATGCTCCTCGGTGCTGTGACGAAGTCCCGTGCACGAGGTCAGCAGCATCGCCGTGGAGGCGATGAGAAGGGTGGTCCGGTGCCGCGGTGAACTGCGCCTCATGGTTCGCTCTCCTTCTCGCGTTCAGCCTCCCGTCGCTTGCGGATCTCCTCCCTCCGCCGCTCCAGTTCCCGGGCGTTCTTCTCATAATCGCGGGTGAGCATGATGGCCGCGCCATTGTTCACGAGCTCGCCATCGTACAGGTCGTAGGCGTTCTCGTGGTACACGCGCAGGCGCAACCGGCCGTCGGCCGTGAGGTCGTAGGCGATCGCGTACTGGGGCGCCTTGGTGTTGCTCATGGCGCTCACGTCCTGTTTCCGTTCGTTGTAGCCCAGGGATCCGCCGGCCTCGATGCTCACGCGGTCGTTCAGCACACGCTGGGTCACCTTGTAGTCAACCGTGGTGCGGGAATAGCTCTGTCCGCTCTCGGTCTGGTCGTAGGTGCTCACGCCCAATTGGATGTCCATGCCCTTGATCCCCTGGCCGGTGAGACGGTTGAGCTGCTGGGTGAGGATGCTGTTCACCGAATTGCGCGCGGCGGTGCTGGCCAGGCTGCTCCCGCCCGATGAGCTGCCGGTCTCGTTCTCGATGAAGGTGCTGAGCACGAGCAATCCGAACACCTGGCGGTTCAGCTCCTCCTGGTTGCCGGGCTTGGCCAGCTGGTCCAGCACGGTGTTCACCTGCGGGTAGCTGTTGCGCACCTGGCGGTCCATGTCCAGGCCGAAGCTGATGTTCGGTGCCTGCACGGCCTCGCGGATGTTGATGAGCACATCGAAGGGTAGTGGCGCCTGCAGCGAATTCCGCTCGCTTTCGGAAAGCCCGCCGCGTGCGTTGGCCACCAGCGGATAGGGCGCCACCTTGGTGCGGTACCTGGCCTGAATGTCCATGCGGCCCGCAAGCGGATCGCCATCCCACATGATGGAGCCCCCCGGCACCAGGTCGAAGCGTTTCTTCACCAGGCCATAGAACTCCAAGGTGTAGCCGCCGTCGGCCACGGTGAAGGGCCCTTGCAGGTAGATGTCGCCCTCGGGGTTGTAGCGGAAGCGCAGGTCGGCCTCGCCGCGGAAGGTGGCCGCATCGCCGGTGGTGGGGTCGATCACGATGGCGAAGCGTGCGTTGCGGTCGAGCTTGAGGCGCAGGTCGAGGTCGATGCCAGGCAGCTGGGCGGTCAGCGAGTCGCGCAGCATCTCGCTGTTCGAGCGCACCCGCAGGGTGTCCTGTGCATCGAAGTCCGAAGTGAACTGGACGATCCCCTCGTGGTCGACCATCTCCACCTTGCTGCCCGGCAGCACCACGCTGATGTTCGTGGAGTCGAGCACGCCCACTTCGCCCTTCACGCTGGGCAGGGTGGCCGTGCCGCCGATGTGCAGGTCGATGCCGCCGAAGAGCTTGCCATAGAACAGGGGGTTCTCCTTGGCTGTGCTGTTCACCAGCTGGAAGCGTTCTGTGCGCAGCCGCAGGTCGAGGGCGGGCTCGCGGTCCACACCGGTGTTGATGCGGCCGTCCAGCCGGAAGCGGTTGTCCCGGGCATCGCGCACCTCGAGGTCGTTCAGGGCAAGACCGCTCGCATCGAAGCTCACCGTGTCGTTCAGGATGCGATACACCGCACCGGTCTGGATCAGGCCGAAACGCCCATCGGTGACCACTGTCTTCCCGATGACCTTCACCGCCTTACCATCCTGTTCGTAGCGCAGATCGCCGCTTATTCCACCGCCGAGGTCGAAGAGGTACGGTCGCACCAGCGGCTCGAACAAGGCCAGGTCCCTCAGGTCAATGTCGCTTTCGACAACGATCCGGCCATCCTCATCCGCGAGGTCGGCCTCGATCGCAGCGTCAACGCGGTTCGCGCCCGCATCAAGGCTGAACGTGCCTTCATAGTGGTCCGCCCGGTCCTCCTCCAGTCTGGCCTCGATCGTGCCAAGGGCCACATTCAGCAGTTCGAAACGACGCAGGACAACATCGGCCTTGATGCGTTCCTGCGCTTTCATGGGCAGAAGGACGGTGGCATCAAGGGTGCCATGCATCACTGCCAGGCTGTCCGCACTGCGCACCAGACCGGTGATGTTCGCGAGTTCGAAGCCCGCGATGTCGAGGTGGTTGCCATCGTGTTCCGTGCGAAGTTCCACGCGCTGGGTGCCATTGGTGATGGCGAGGTCCCGGGCGCGCAGGCCCTTGGGGTCGAGGAGGAGTGCATTGCCCGGTCTTGCGGTCCACACGTTCCGGTCGAGCACCAGCTCGTCCTGCAGGTGCGCCACGGGAATGCCGTCCTCTCGCCGCAGGTCCACACCGATGCGGTAACGGTCGGTGCTGCCGTCACGGAGGCGGAACACTGTCCGCAGTGCACCGGGCTCGTTGGTCGCCTGAAGCATCAGGTCGCCCACATGCAGGCTGTCGCGCATCACCCGCAGCACGGCCAGTTCTCCCTGCAGATCGGCCCCCGCGGCCTTCAGGTCGAAGGTCAGTCCCGTCACCTCCACACCACCATGGTCGATCAGCGGGATGTCCACGACCAGGGCGAGGGAGTCCCGGTCGCTGTCGTACAAGCCCTCGACGCGCTTCACCTCCATGGCCTTCAGGGCCGGGTGGATCAGGCTGCCCAGTCGGTCGGTGCCGGGCAGGTCCACGTTCAGTTCGATCCGACGGCCGGGTGGGGGATGGAAGGTGTATGGTTCCTGAAATGAACCGAGCAGACGTTCGCGCAGGAGGGCCAGCGAGCTGTCCGCGGACAGGTTGGCGTGGTAGCTGATGCGGGCGGCATCGCAGTCCAGCTCCACGGCCGTGGAATCGTTATCCAGCAGGCCGCTTAGTATGAAGTGCTCAAAGGCGAAGATGCGCTCGGCATTGAATACGCGCAGGCCCGGTGCCTCCAGTACATAGCGACCTCGAACACCCGGTTGCAGAGCGACACGACCCGAAACAGGACCATCCAGGTTGAGCTCGTAGGGCGTAAGCCCCAAGTCCTGAAAATGGAGGCGATCCACCGTCAGGTCGAAGGCGAGCACGAGGCTGTCACCCGCTGCGGGCCATGGACCCTTGGTGCGCAGCGTGAACGCGGCGGCGGCGGCATCGCTGGTCAGTTCGGTGCGCAGGTGATCGCCAGCGACATCCGCCTTCAGTCGCAGGTGGGAAAGGTCATTGCCTAGGTAGGTGAGCTGGGTGGGGGTGAGGATGAGGGTGCCTTCCCGGGAGGGCTCGTGCAGCCGTTCGCCTTTAGCCACCAGCGTGAAGCTCACGGGACCCAGGGCCGTGTCACCGGTCAGCCTTGTCGAGTTGATGTCCGTGGCCGTGAGCTCCGCGTCCAAATGACCAGGGACCATGCCCTTCCAGTTGCGCGCTTCGGCCGTTCCCTTCAGGTCGCCCAGATCACTCCTCAGGTCCACCTTGGCGCGGGCATCAAGACCGGTCCCGTCGGCATTTGCACGCAGTGTCAACCGCGTCGGCAGCGGCACATCGGTCGATGCAAAGGCATGCATCATCGCGCTCAGTCCCTTGCCGAGGGTCAGCTCCTCGACGGTGAGCGCGTAGCTGCTGGCGGGCCAGCTTGCCGCCTGGGTGATGCGGCCGTTGGCGTGGAGCGTGCTGCCCCGGTCGCCATCGAGCTCGATGCCGGCGCGTTGGATGTCCTGCAGGCTGCCCGCGATCCACAGCTTCGTGGCCCAGCGCT
>JBIJCH010000191.1:0-5133 GCA_044344815.1 Flavobacteriales bacterium
CCTTCGCCGAGCGATCTGAGCTTCTTGCGCCCGCTGGTGGAGTACTTCGGCGAGCCCCAGCGGTGCAGTGCGCCCTTGAACAGCTTGGTGCGTTCGCCACAGAACTCGAACACGTCGATCTCCGTCTCCCCGCCGAAGCCCCAGAACGCCGGCCAAAGCCCTGTCCCCTTGGGGATGCGGCAGCGCACCTCGAACCGGCCGTGGGTGAAGCGGGCATCACCGATTGAGTGCACCATGGCGCCTTCGTGCTGCTTGCGGCCGCCGTACCACTCGCCATCGCGGGCGCGCACGCCCAGGTGCAGCTGTCCGCCGCTCACGGACACCAGGTCGTCACGGAAGATGGTGTTGCTCGCGCCCATGGTGCGGCATCCGGCGCACTGGTCGCTGCCATCGTTGCTGTAGGGGAACCAGGTGATCCACTTGCTGCGATCGAGGGCATCGCCATCGAACTCATCGCTGAACACGAGCCGCCAGGCGCTGGTGTCGCAGGCGCCGCCGGGATCCTGCTCCACCGGACCGAGGCGCTTGGCCCGCTTCGACTGGCCTGAAGCGGGAGCGTGCGCCAGGATCAGGGCGATGGTGGCGCAGGTGAGGAGCCTCATCGGTGCAAGGGATTCATGAAGGGCGCTTCACGGTCCGCTTGCGCCCGTCCACCCACAGGGAAAGACCCTCGTTCGCCTCGAAGGTGTAGCGCAGGCGTGAGGCATGGAGCACCTGGTCGAGGTGACCCTCCTGGTCGTCGTAGAGATAGACGCTGTCGCAGGCGAAGAGCCACACCGCGGTGTCGCCGTGCTCGCTGTAGCGCATGTACGGGGCCACATTGCGGCGCTTCAGACGCAGGGTGTCATCCTCCATCACCCGCTCGGGCAGGGCCACGTGCATGAATCCGACGTCCATGAACGACCGGTCGAGTAGCAGCACCTTCTGCCCCCAGCTCTCCTTCTCCCCGAAGTTGGCGAGCACCCAGTTCGCGTCATCGGGATGCACGGTGTCGAGCGGGAAGAAGGTGGGGAGCATCGTCCAGCTGTCATAGGCGGGCGCGGACCATGCCATGCGTTCCACCGTGCTGTCCGGCAGGAAGCGATAGCGGATCAGGCGCAGCCCCTCGAAGGTCTCATCCACGTTGCTGGCCACCATGATGAAGGTGCTGTCGCCGAGGTCGAAGCTGGTCTGCACGAGCAGGGTGTCGTGGTACACGTTCTGGTCGAACTGGCGGAAGGGGTGCGGCGACCGGCCGGGCACATCGCGGAGCCGGACGGTGGGCTGGCCGTCGGTAGTGGCAACGGTGCCAGTACTGTCGCCGTCGCCGCAACCGGCGACCGCCACAAGGAGCGCGATGCCGAGCGTCCAGCGCATCATTCGATCGGGGCCACGGTGCCCGAGCCCTCGATGCGGCTGGAGACCTTGGGCTGGCCACGGTACCGCACGTTGCCGCTGCCCTGCACGCTGGCGTTGAGCTGTTCCACGGCCGTGAGCTCAACGTCGCCGGTTCCCTGCACGGCCACCTCGGCGTGCGCGGCGCTCAGGGCCCGGCCCATCAGGTCACCGCTGCCCTGAACCTCCGCATCGAACCGGTCGGCGGTACCGGTGACGGTGATGTTCCCGCTCCCCTGCACCGAGGCGATGAGGCGCTCCTCATGAACCTCGTGCGCGATGAGGTCGCCACTGCCATGCACCGCGAGCAGGGTGCGTCCAGCGCCGAACACGCTATCGGCGGTCACGTTGCCCGATCCGCTCACGGTGATGTGGTCAAGCCGCGGGATGCGGATGTGCACCACGAACGGCTGGTCGGTGCTGTAGCAGTCGCTGGTGGTGATGTGCCAGATGCCCTTGCGGACATCGGTGGTCACCAGGCCCACCAGGTCGGCCGGCCCTTCGACCTCCACGGCCTGCGCGGGGCCGGGCGATACCCTCACCTCCAGCGCGCCTTCCGCCTCGATGCCCGTGAACGCGGGAACGACCAGCGGAACGCGGGTGGCGGGTCCCGTGCCGTTCACGCACACGGTGCGGCAGCCGGCGAACAGCAATATGGAGAGGAGGACCGCAAGGATGCGCATGGCCTTATCGGATGAGTTGTACGGTGCCCTTGAACTCCAGCTCCTTCACCGTGAGCACGTAGAAGTAGGTGCCGGGCTCGCAGGGGATGCCCGCCATGGTGCGGCCGTCCCAGGCCAGGTTGGCGCCGAGGCTCTCGAACACCTTCTGGCCCCAACGGTTGTACACCAGCATCTTCGAGCAGCCGCCAAGCACCACCTCGGGCACCTCGCCGCCCTGCTGCCCGACTGAGAACAGGTCGTTCCTCCCATCGCCGTTCGGGGTGAACACGTTGGGCACGTCCATGTCGGTGAGCTCGGGGAAGCTGGAGGAGGCGAAGGTCTGCGTCGTATCACCGGTGCAGCCGAAGGCATCGGTGATGGTGAGGGTCACCGTGATGGCCGCGTCATATGCGAACTCATGCTGCGGGTCCTGCACGGTGCTCGTGCCGCCGTCACCGAAGTCCCAGGACCATTGCGTGGCACCGGTGCTTTCATCGGTGAAGAAGGCCCTCAGGCCGTCGCAGTTCGGCTCCAGCCGCACGCTGAAGGCCGGGTCGGCGTTGCCCTGGAGCGACACGTTCACCACCTGCGTGCTCGTGCACGTGTCGTTGGTCACGGTGAGGGTGTAGGCGGTGCTCACGCTCGGGCTGGCGAAGGGGTTGGGGGCCGTGGGGTCGTCGAGGCCTGCGGCGGGCGACCAGCTGAACGAGGAGCCGGGCAGGCCGGACGGGTTGCCACCGAGCTGCACCTGCTGGCCGACGCAGATGGTCTGGTCCGCGCCCGCATCGATCGGCGGGTCATCGTTCACGGTAACGGTCACCGCGTCGGTGTCCGTGCAGCCGTTCCCGTCGGTCACCGTGAGCACGAAAGAGGTGGTACTGGCAGGGGAGGCCTGCGGCGTGGCGCTCGCGGGATCGTCCACGTCGGCGGCCGGCGACCAGCTGTAAGTGCCGCCACCGCTGCCGGTCAGCTGCACGTCGAAGCCCGGGCACACCCACACATCCTCACCGGCATCGGCGTTCGGCAGGCCGTTCACCGTTACCGTGAGCTGGTCCGTGCTCGAGCAGTTGTTGCTGTCGAGCAGGGTCACCGTGTACGTGGTGGTGTTCAGCGGCGAGGCGATCGGATCGGGCACGTCGTTGAGGTTCAGGCCCGCTGCCGGGCTCCACAGGAACTGGCCGTTCCCCGTGGCGTTCAACTGCACACCGCTGTTGAGGCACACGCTGGTGTCGGGTCCGGCATTGAGCGCCGGTGGCGGGTTCACCGTCACCGTTACGGTGTCGGTGTCGGTGCACTGGTTGGCGTCGGTCACAAGCACCGTGTAGGTGATGGTGAGCACGGGCTGAGCATCGGGGTTGGCCGCGTTCACGTTGCTCAACCCGGCGCTGGGTGTCCACAGGTAGGTGGCGTTCGGTGGTCCGGTGGGCGAGCCACCGATGGGGATGATGCCCGTGAGGCACACGGTGCCGTCAGGACCGGCATCGGCCGTGGGCAGCGGGTTCACCGTCACCGTCACGCTGTCCAGCGCCACGCAGCCCAGGGCGTCGGTCACCGCCACGGTGTAGGTGGTGGTGACGACCGGGAAGGCCTGTGGGTCGGCTATGCCGGCATCGCTCAGGCCGGCGGCTGGCGACCACGCGTAGGTCGCACCGCCGGTGGCGTTGAGCTGCACGGTGTCACCCGCGCAAAGGGCCGTGTTGGGACCGGCATCCGCCGTCGGGTTGAGCACGTTCACCGTCACGGTGGCGCTGTCGGCGCAGGCCGTGCCACCGGCCACCACATAGGTGTAAACGCCGTTCACATCCACGGCAGGGTCGAACACGTCGCCGTGCGCGCTGCCGTCAGGCGCGAACCAGGCACCGCCGGCCACCGATGTGCCGCCCAGCGAGTCCGTGAGCGTGAAGGACACGCCGCTGCCGCACACCGCTACGGTGTCATCGATACCGGGGTTCTGCTGGGTGAGCACGGTCACGTCCACCACGGCGAAGGCATCGAAGCAGGGCGGAGCACCGGTCACCAGGTATGTGCATGCACCGGGCGGGTCCACCGCCGGGTCGAACACCCCGTTGAACGGCGTACCATCGGAGAGCGTCCAGGTTCCTGTCGTGTCGGCCGTGGGGCCGAGCAGCGGGAACAGGTCCACCGGGGCATCGCTTGAACACAGCTCCAGGGTCGTGCCCTGTCCGGCATCGGGCGAGTCGCTCTCGGTGATGGTCACCACCGCGGTGTCGTTGGGGCAGGGGGCCGTGCCGTTCACCACGTAGAGGAAGGTGCCGCCACCGGAACCGGGGATGTAGAGGTCGGTGGGCACCCATGTGCCGCCCTGGTCGGGCGTGCCGGTGAGCAGGTTCGCCAACACGATGGGCAGGCCGGTGCTGCACGTGATGTCGGCCCCGTCACCACCGGCGTTCACCGGCTGGTTCACGGTCACCATCATGCTGTCCACCTGCGCACAGGCGTTGGTATCGACCACCGACACGAAGTACATGGTGGTCGTTGCCGGTGAGGCCAGCGGTGTGGCAACGCTGGTGCTGCTCAGGCCTGCGGCCGGCGTCCAGGCGAAGGTGCCCGGGCCAGGCAGGCCGATGATGACGCTGTCGCCCAGGCAGATGACCTTGTCCGGGCCCGCGTTGGCACTGGGCAGCACGTTCACCGTCACGGTCACCTGGTCGCTGCTCACGCAGGTGTTGGGGGCCGTGGCCGTGAGGGTGTAGATGATCGTGGCCTCCGGTGAAACGAAGGGGTCGGGAATGGTGGGGTCGCTGATGCCGAAGGGCGGCGTCCACAGGAGCGTGCCAGTGCCGGAACCTTGCAGCTGGGCCGAATCACCGGCGCAGATCGTTTGGTCGGGGCCCGCATCCACGTTGGGCACGGGCAGCTCGAAGAGGGTGACCGCATCGGCCGCTGCGCAACCGTTGGTATCGAGCACGGCCACGATGTAGGTGATCGTGTCCGCAGCGGTGGCCACCGGGTTGGCCACGAAGGCATCGCTCAGTCCGGTGGAGGGTGTCCAGATGTACTGCGAACCGGCCGGACCTGTGGGTGATCCGCCGAGCGTGACGGTGGTGCCCGGGCAGAAGAGCGTGTCCGCACCGGC
>JBIJCH010000193.1:0-5088 GCA_044344815.1 Flavobacteriales bacterium
CAACGTCGAGCTCGAGCTGTACATGGATGGCCGCGTGGAACTGGCGGTGTTCGACCTGCTCGGCCGTGAGGCCCTGCCGGTGGTCTCCCTCAATTCCGTGGCCGGAACGGATCGGACCTCGATCGATGTGGCCGGCCTCCCGGCCGGCACTTACATCCTGCGCTTCACCTCGGGCGATAGGGTGGTGACGCAGCAGTTCATGAAAGTGAACTGATCGGCAAAGGTCCGTTGAAGGCGGGGCCCTTGGGACCCGGGTGCAAGCCCGGTGACCTTGGGCCCCGCCGACGTTCATGGCCGCAGCGAACCTTTCAACGGGTGGCGGTGTTCCTACCATGAAGACCGGTCGAGGTAATGGGTCCTTGACCGTCTTTCACCCGCAGTGCGTTGCGGAGTGCTGACAATGGTCCGGTGAAGGCGGGGGTCGGGGATGCGCGAGCGATCGCGTTGACCTGGCCCCCGTCGACCGTTCAAGGGGTGCGCGAAGCCCTTAGAAGCCCTCGCCGCCCTCGCCTCCGGCGCCCGGGTCGCGCCGTTGGTTCTGGTTGCGGCGGCGGAAGAAGGAGGTGTCCTGCTCGCCGAACTTCCACGTCACGGTGAGCCGCACGAAGCGCATCTCGCGGCGGCGCTCGGTCTGCTGGTACAGCGTGGGCGTGTCCAGCACCGTGCCCCACTTGCGGGTGAAGAACACGTCGTTCACCATCACCGTGGCGCTCCACTGCTTGTTGAACTCCTTGCTCCCGCTGAGGTCGATGCCCCAGTTGGCGATGGAGTAGCCCTGGGGGATCGGTCTGCGGCCCTCGTACTCGCCATTGAGCTGCACGTTCCAGTCCTTCGGCAGCCGCCCGGTGACGTTCACCTTCGCATTGCCCTGCCAGCCGCTATTGCTCGCCCGGCCCTCACCGGCCGCGATGTCGATGTACTGCACGGTGCCACCCAGGGTGGCCTGGAAGGCCTTCGAGAGGTCCAGCTTCACGGTGTTCTCCCAGCCGTAGGTCCAGCTCGCATCGCCGTTGATGAAGCTGCTCACCAGGATCTCCGGGTCCTCCGGCAGCGGGTACACGTAGCTGGTGATCACGTTGTCCGTGTTGCGCAGGTAGAGCGACGACAGCCAGTTGCTGCGGCCCTGCCCCAGCGGGAGCAGGTGGTTCGCCTCCGCCAGCGTGATGAACTCCGGCTCCAGCGAGGGATTGCCAACGCGCAGGTTCCGGGAGTCGCTGAACATGATCACCGGCATCAGCTGCCAGAAACTCGGACGGTTGAGCTTGCGGGAGATGTTGAACTGGAGCTCCCGCGTGCTGTCGGTCCACTTCCGCGATACGTACAGCGCGGGGAAGATGGCCTTCGCCAGGTCCTCGCCGTTGTCCGGGTATTCGTAGCTGAACGAGATGCCCTTGTCCACGATGTCGGACACGAAGCGGCTGTGCTCGAACCGGATGCCGGCCTGGAAGCCCCACGCCTCGTTGATGCGGTGGATCCAGTTGAAGTAGCCGGCGTTCACCATGTCCGTGATGTCGTAGTCGTTGGACAGCGTGGGGTCGCGTTCCGCGGCGCTCGTGTCGGTGCCCACCACCACGTTCAGCAGCGACCGGTCCAGGCGCACGTTGCTGCGCAGGCCGTACTCGAACTTGTCGTTCTCTCCGCGCGGGTCCTGCATGTCGAACTGCCAGGTGAGCTGGTCGGCGTCGGTGGTGCCCGTGTTGTCCTGCACCCGCGGGCTGCCCACCGCCGGCAGCCCGTCGGGATCGTACGTGTTCGTGGTGAAGATGGAGTTCGACGAGCGGCGTGACCGGTTGTAGGTGAGGTCGGTGCTCCACTCGCGACCCTCCTTCGGGGTGCGGTGGCGGAAGGAGAGCTGCGTGGTGAGCTCATTCCCCTCGTTGCGCTGGTCGTTCAACTGCAGGCCGGTGAAGGTGACGGCTCCGGTGCTGCCCGTCTCGGTGTAGGCCAGCTCGTCGTTGTTCATGTACTGCCGGCCCCGCACGCTCTGCGAAAGGCTCAGGGTGCTCCGGTTGCTGGCCTTCCAGTCGATGCCGAAGCGGCCTCCGTAGTTGTCGCGGTCCGAGCCGGAATTGCCCTGCTGGTCGAAGGTGCCGGTGACCGCTCCGTTGTTCAGCAGGTCGCGCTCGGTGATGCTGGTGGTGATGTTGTTGCTGAAGTTGTAGTTGCCCGACAGTTGGAAGGTCCAGCGCCCCTCCTTGATGTTGAGGTTGCCGTTGGTCTGGTAGCGGTTGTTGGTGCCCGCACCGGCCTGCAGCTGCCCGCTGTAGCCGGGCTTCGTGCTCTTCTTCAACACAACGTTCAGGATGCCGCCGCCGCTGCCCGCATCGAAGGCCACGCCGGGGTTGGTGATCACCTCCACGCGCTCGATCTCGTCGGCGGGGATCTGGTCCAGGCTCAGCACCGTGGGCCGCCCGTCCACCATGACCTGCGGGGAGCTGTTGCGGAGGGTCACGTTGCCGTCGGCGTCCACGCTCAACCCGGGCACGTTCTTCATCACGTCGGTGCCCGTGCCGCCGCGCACGCTAAGGTCCTTCTCCACGTTGTACACGCGCCGGTCCACCAGCAGTACGGCCTGGCTGCGCTCGCCGAACACCTCGGCGTCCTTCAGCACGGCGGCATCGGGCTCCAGCAGCAGGTTGCCCAGGTCCTGTTCCACGCGGTCGGGCGTGATGCGCACCTCGAGCTCGAGGCGCTTGAAGCCCATGGACACCACGCGCAGGCGCAGCGGGCCGAAGGGTAGCCGCTCCACGAGGAAATCGCCGTTCTCCTCGGTGAGTGTACCGCCCACCACGCTGTCGTTGCCGGCGCGCACCAGCTGCACCGGTGCGAACTCCACCGGTTTGCGGGACTGGGCGTCGAGCACCTTGCCGAACACCCGCCCGATGGCCGGCCGCCCCTGGCCGCCTCCGCCGGGAGGGCGCTGGGCGGTGGTGTGGAAGGCGAGGAGCAGCGCGCAGAGCGCGAGGAGCGGTCGCAGAGTGTACATCAGCGCGGCGAAGGTAGCCAGCTTGGACAGGGCTTGGGGGTGAAGTTCCGATCGGGCATGAAGGACGAAGCCCCGCTTGCGGCGGGGCTTCGAGCTGTTCAAGGGTATCGGGTCACTCGTCGCGGTCGCTGCCCCAACGGTCGCCGCCGCGCTCGCGCTCGCGGTAACCACCGCGATCGCCGCCGCGGTCACCACCGCGGAAGCCGCCACGGTCACCGCCGCGGTCACCACCACGGAAGCCGCCGCCTCCGCCGCTGCGGAAGCCGCCGCCGCCGCCGAATCCACCGCCGCCCTCCGGACGGGGGCGCGCTTCGTTCACGACCAGGTCGCGACCTTGGAAGTTCTTGCCGTTCGTGCCTTCGATGGCTTGACGAGCAGCACCGTCCTCGGCCATCTCCACGAAGCCGAATCCACGGCTGCGGTTGGTGGCCTTGTCCATGATGATCTTGGCCGAGGTCACTTCACCGTAGGCTTCGAAGAGCTCGCGGAGGTCCTGGTCCTTTGCGCTGTACGCAATGTTGGCGACGTAAATGTTCATGTTTCTACTGACTGAGTGAGGTTTGATTTGTGCCCTGATCTGAACGCCCTCGCCAAAGGTCGACAGCCCATAGGCGGCACGAAGCTAGTGCAATTGTCCTGATCCTCAGCGATGCCTGCGTTTTTCCCTGCCAAAGGGGGGGACTCACGGATCGCACCGGGGGGCGTGCTCCCCGTCATCCGCCGTGGTGCGGAACCACCGTTCCCCGTTCAGGTAGGTCGCGCCGTTCCTGTCCTCCAGCCGGTAGGTGCGTTCGCCGCCGTTGTCCGCACGCAGCACCAGCTGCACGGCCGATGGGTCCGTGGCTGACACCTCCCAGCGGCCCTGCTCCGCATCCTTCGAGGCCGACCAGGCGGAGGCCTCCGCCCCGCTCAGGGTGAGGTCGGCCCTGCCGCCGGCGCGGTACACCCCCTGGGGGCACAGGTCGATGATTCGCTGGGAGGAGACCCCCCCTGCGATGCCGCCCTCCGTGCCGGGCATTGAGCTATAGCTGCTGATCAGCGTGAGCCGGGTTCCGGTGAGGTGCTGACGCCATTGCGTCACCAGGTCGGGGATCACCGGGGTGCTGTAGCGCGTGCTGTGCATGATCGCCAGGGCGGCCTCGCGAAGCGCAGGGTCCATGTCCGTGCCCGGTGCGATCGCCATGATGGACAGACCCCTGCCGCCTTGTGCGCTCACCGAGCCGATGCCCAATACGTGCCACGGCCGCCATTCCAGCATGCCCTGGAACTCCATCAGCACCGTGCCTGGCCGGGGGTGTTGTGCCTTCCCGATCCGCTCCATCCGGTTCCCGGGGTCCTCGCTCGTCACGTTCAGCATGTCGCGTTCCAGGTCGCCAAGCCCGGTGTGCGGATGCGTGGTCACCATGATCGCGCCGGCCACTTCGCCATTCCCCACGTCCCATGTTCCATTGTTCTCGTGCGCCTCCCATCCCGCCGGCAGGTCGAAGGAGACGCCCAGTTCGGGGGCCTCCACATGACCGGTGATCTGCGCATCCGCGGGGAGCGCGGCAAGCAGTGCGAGGCAGCAGGTGGCAAGGGTGTGGCGCATGTGCCGAAGTTCGGCGATCGCGACGTGCGGCCTATTCCACCATCACGGGCTGGTCCTTGGGGTGCTTCACGCTGTAGCTGAAGCCCAGCTTGCGCGAGCCCTTGGCCTCCAGCGTCAGGTTCCAGGTGAGCCGCCCGGTCTGCTCGTCCACCGTGGCACCGCCCTTGTCCTCCAGCTTCACCTCGATCTCGCTGCGCGGGCTCAACGGGTATTGGTCCACGATCTCCAGGTCCACGGCGGTGGCCTTGTTGTTCTTCACGGTGAGGTCCCAGCCGCGCGTCACCGTACGCTTGGTGCCCACCACCGCCTTGTCGTCCGTGCCCTTCCGGCGTACGCGCTCAACCACCACGCCCTTGTCGCGGCCCAGGCTGATGGCGAGCGTGTCCTGCGGCTTGCTCAGGTCCAGGAAGCTCTGGCCCACGTAGGTGCCCTCGAAGAACACGTTGGCCTGGCCGGGCAACAGGTTCAGGTCCTCCCAGCCCGTGGTGCGCGCATAGAGGAAGGCGTCCTTCTC